>DTUG01000076.1:15057-15305 GCA_012964275.1 Fidelibacterota bacterium
GATTTATCCATGAATGATTTGTTCCTTTTTAGTGAGTTACTTGGAGTAAAGTTCAACAACCAATTGCTCATTGATTGTCAAATTCATTTGATCTCGTTCTGGAATTGCATTAAAAGTTCCACGCATTTTTGCTTTATCTAATTCAAGCCAATCGAGATCAATATCGCCTTTGATCCTACGCATGGAATCCAAGACAATATCCATTTTCTTGCTCTTTTCCTTGATCTCTATTACATCACCTGGTTTAA
>DTUG01000076.1:15315-15888 GCA_012964275.1 Fidelibacterota bacterium
ATGCTGCTGATATCATTATGAACTTAAAAATGGTTCGGTTTAAATTGATGGAATATTTACGGACTTTCTATTTACAAGAAAGTGCTTATGGCTGACCAATTGCCGTGCTGCCGGTCTGGTGGGTGCAAAACAAAGTCGATAAACAACATTGTCCAGACGCCTTTCCAGGAGTTGGAGCATATTAGTACCTGTTTCCCCTTTGAGTTTCTCCGCCTTTTTGAATGTTGCCCGGAATTGTTTTTCCAAGAGACCATACATAAATTTTATCTTTTGTTTTTCTTGGAGCTGGACAGCATAGTTAGACGGCTTCCTTCGCCGGGTTTGTCCATGCTGACCAGGACCATAAGGTTTACGATTTAATAATCTGTCAAATTTCCCATTTCCAAAAATGTTTTCTCCAAACTTTCTAACCAGTTTCCCTTTTGTTTGTTTTGCTTTTGCCATATTATATACTTTTTTTCGTAAGCCTAGACGCGCCTGCGCTTAGGTGGACGGCATCCATTATGGGGCAATGGAGTTACATCCCTGATTGATTTGATCTGCAAACCGGCAACGGACAGTGCACGAATAGCT
>DTUG01000077.1 GCA_012964275.1 Fidelibacterota bacterium
ATTCGTGGATCCGATTTTAATTAGTTCAATACCATAATGGGAAAATGTGGATCGTATCGCTTCCGCATTATTTATTGATACTTCCAAAATGAATCCGCCCGTTTCAGAAAATAAAATTTTATGCGCAGACATATCACCATTGATTTCAATATCACACCCAATTCCATTTCCAAAAGTCATTTCAGCAATTGCTGATGCAATACCACCATCAGCGATATCGTGGCAAGATAGGATCAATGTTTCTTCAATACAACTGGTGAGTCCAAAGATCTGGTTCTTAACTTCTTCCAGATCAGGCTTTGGCAGGTTGACACCCAGCTCATTATAAAGGCTGTAATACACGCTGCCTCCCAGTTCATCTTTCCGTTCACCAATCATGAGTAAAACAGAATCGGGTTTCTGGAAATGCATAGGTACCGACTTATTTACATCTTTGAGTCTGCCCAGGCAACTGACGATGGGGCTGGGGGGAATGGCGCCGGTTCTGGATTCATTATAAAAACTCACATTCCCTGCGATAATGGGTGTGGGTTGGTCAGGATTATCCTTCAGCTTGATGGCATGGCAGGCATCGGCAACACCGCGGACACTTTCCACGAATTCCCACATCTGGTGGGGCTTTTCCGGGTTACCAAAACATAAACAGTCTGTAATAGCATGGGGTGTTGCTCCCACAGCAGCCACGTTGCGCATGGCTTCTACTACGGCATTCACACCGCCCCAGTAAGGACTGATGAGTCCGTGTCGCGGGTTGTGATCAGTAGATAAGGCAATGCCAACATTGCGTATCTCTTCCGGATATTTTTCAGAATTGAAAGGAGCCATAACCCCGGCGTCCGCCATGCCTGTTTCAGTGCGGGTCCGGCCTTGGACCTGTTTGTCGTATTGTTCAAAAACCGGCTCCCGGCTGGCCATATTCTCATGGGAAAGGATATCCAATAGTACCTGGTTATAATCGGATGGATCGGGGATATCCGGTTCTGTAAATTCATTTTTCTGTGCTTCATATGGTCGGTTGTACAAAAAGCCTTCCGTCACCTCGGCCGCGGGCGCATTGACAATTTCTTCGGTACCATTGTGAACAATATACTGTCCGTCACTTCGGATCTTGCCAATCACAGATGCCATGGCGCCTGCGCTGACACCAGGCAGGTCGAACACGGTATTATAATGGTCTACGATCAGGGGTGTTATTTCAGGCGGGCTGACCCACATGAATCTTTCCTGGGTCTCGCTGCAGAGATACACTGAAGGATGCAGGTTATCCATCCCAATATGAACCTTGTCCATCCATACTTCCGATCCATAACCTGCCGTTTCAGCCAGTTCTACACTGGCGCAGGCCACACCGCCGGCACCCAGGTCTTTAAAACCCACTTTATTAATGAACCCTATTTGTTTGAGTTTATCAAAAAGTGCATAAGTGGATTTCAACAAGTGTCTTTCAAGAAAAGCATTGGGTTCCTGAACAGCACCCTTGTTTTGTTTTTTCTTTTCTTCTTCTAATTCCAACGAAGCAAAACTTGCACCGCCAAAACCACTATTGTCGGTGGGTTTACCAACCAAGATCAAGTCATAGTTGTCTGCGTTTTTTGGAGCGTAAGAATGAATAAGATAATCTTCTCGTACGATTCCAAGGGTTACCAGTGTAACAAGGCAGTTTTCATTATAGCCCTCGTGATAATAAATATCACCGCCGATATTAGGAATTCCTAAAGGGTTGCCATATCCGGCAATTCCGGCAACGACCCCTTCATGAATCCATTTAGTTTTGTTGCTTTTTATATCTCCAAAACGGAAGGAATCTGTGCAGGCGATCACTTCAGCTCCCATGCACATCACATCTCGAACATTTCCTCCTACACCAGTAGCTGCCCCCTCATATGGTACGATTTGCGATGGATGATTATGGGATTCATGACTCATAACCACACACCAGCGATGCCCCTTTTTATCAGTGGCTACGGCCACGACCCCGGCATCTTCTTTAGCCCCCAGGACTACATCTGGGCCAGTAGTGGTGAACTGTTTTAAATGAGGACGGCTACTTTTATAGCTGCAATGTTCTGAACCCTGAATAGAGAACAGAACTAGCTCTGCCAGAGATGGAGCGCGTCCCAATATATCATGTTGAATTTTTTGAACCTCATCTGGCGTTAAGGGAATATTGAGTTTAGAAAGTTTGAGACGCCGCTGGTTTTCATTTAAACCGCTGAAATCGACGATTTCCTTTGTAAAGGCCATTACCTGATGATGGTTTCGTGTCGTTGCGGTCCCACCGATACGATCTTAACAAGGCAACCCACCTCACGCTCAATAAATTTGATATAATTTTTCAATGTTTTGGGCAGAGCATCGAATCCTTTATCCCAGATATTTTCAGTAAGGTCGCCCCAGCCAGGCAATGTTTCATAAATGGGCGTTGCTTTACGGTAGATGGTGAGACTTGCAGGCATTTCTGTGATGTGTCCTCCATCCACTTCATAGGCCACACAGACAGACAATTCATTTAAGCCATTCAATACATCTAGTTTGGTGAGCGCAATCTCTGTCAATCCGTTAACCCGAACCGCTTGACGGACTTGTACCAGATCCAGCCAGCCTACCCTTCGCGGGCGACCGGTGGTGGTGCCGTACTCATTTCCTTTTTCGCGTAGGGAAGCTGCAGCATTGCCATGCATTTCTGATGGGAGAGGCCCTTCTCCTACGCGGCTCAAATATGCTTTTACAACGCCAATGATGCGATCAATATCTCGAAAGCTCACACCGGTCCCGGTGGAAATATGCCCGGCGGCTGTGTTGCTGGATGTGGTGAATGGATAGACGCCGTGATCCACATCCAGGCTGATGCCTTGGGCACCTTCAAACAAAATAGATTTGCCAGTTTTGTGAGCGTTGTATAATTCAACTGATGTGTCACAAATGTACGGCTTTAATTCTTTTCCATAGCCCACATAGGTATCAAAGATCTCATCCAGGGTGACATCCAATGATTGCTCAAGGGATTTTTCTATAATGCCTTTTGCAAAAGCATAGCCCTTTTCCAGTTTTTCTTTGAATATATCCGGCTCCAGCAGGTCCACCATCCGGATACCGTTGCGGAACATTTTATCTGCATAGACCGGGGCAATCCCCCGGCGTGTACTTCCAGCAGCAAGATCACCTTGATGTCCAGACAATGCACCATCCAATGCAATATGATAGGGCATGATTACATGAGCCCGATCACTCACCATAAGTTTTGGGTTAATCCCTTTTTCCTTTACATAGGTGATTTCTTCGAGAAGGGCTTTTGGATTCACCACAACACCATTTCCAATAATGCTCATGGGCTCACCATAAACAATGCCGGAAGGAATCAGGTGAAGTTTGTAGGTGTTGCCGTCAACA
>DTUG01000078.1 GCA_012964275.1 Fidelibacterota bacterium
CAAATAATAAAGGAAATCACAGTCTAAAGAACCCATGACTTAATCCATTATATATTTTAATTTCCCAGCATTCAAGGGGTGCCGTTCCAAACCAGATCGAACGGCTGAGAACAAACCCATTGAACCTGATCTGGATTATACCAGCGTAGGGAAAAACGGATGAACTATAAAACCTGCCTTACTTTATTAGTACTTTTCTCAACAAATTTGATTGCACAGATTACTGGAACTGTAAAGGATAAATCCAACGGTGAACCCATGGAAGGGGTCAACATAAACGCCGGTGAAAAAGGGACGGCCACAAACGAATTTGGTGAATTTAATTTTGATGTAACGAACGGGACTGAATTGGAATTTTCCCACATCGGATACAAAACTAAAATACAGAACGCAGAAAATGGTATGCTCGTTAAAATGATACCATCAGTGATTGAATCGAAAGAAATAATTGTTCACGCCGGGCTTACAGATGAATCACTGCAGAAAGTGGCTGCCAGTGTATCTGTGATCACTGCGGACCGTATCCGTGAATCTGTCGCAGGTCATTTCCAAACATTAACAGATCAAATTCCAAATTTAAACTGGGCAGGTGGAACGAGCCGTCCAAGGTATTTCCAAATTCGCGGCATTGGAGAAAGAAGCCATTATTTCGGTGAAGGTGCACCAAACTTTTCTGTTGGATTCGTTTTAGATGATATGGATTTGAGTGGATTGGGTATGGTGGGGCAACTTTATGACTTAAAACAGATTGAAGTGTTTAAAGGTCCACAGTCGTCCGTTTATGGATCGAATGCGATCGCTGGGCTTATATCGCTGCGATCGGCTAATCCAACCGATGAATTTGAGCTAAAAGCATCCAGCAGTGTTGGGTCGGATAACCACTATGGACTTCGTTCAGTGGTTAATTTGAAACTTATGAAAAATATCAATCTACGCATGACAAACGTTTATCATTATTCAGATGGATTTCGGCACAACGTAAGCCGGGAAGTAACAGATTCCAATAAAAGAGAAGAAGCATTCTCCAGGATGAAATTGAGCTATAATCCTAGCAATCGTCTCTCCATTTTGGCTACAGTCATTTATACAGAACTTGAAAATGGCTATGATGCATGGGCACCGGACAATAATACTGATTTCAAAACCTATTCCAATGATAAAGGGGAAGACAGCCAAAGAACCTATGGCTATTCATTGCGAGCCAACTTCGAAGCGTCCAAGAATTTGAATATCACCAGTGTTACATCATTCACGGTAACGGATCTTGTTCACGCATATGATGGCGATTGGGCAGACAGTATTTTTTGGCATGATAATCATGGCTTTGATCCAGCAGTGGAAGGCTGGTTCTATGAATTTTATGATAAAAATGAACGAAATCGTGCGAATCTTACTCAAGAAATTCGTTTATCTTTAAGTTCAGTAATTCTTGGTGGATATTATAAGCATTTAAAAGAGCAAGACGAAGCTACAGGATATTTGTTTGGTGGTGTCGCAACGGATGCAAACAGCCATTTCGATTTTATTGCAACAGCCGTTTACGCGCAGTTTGGGCTCAACATTTCATCCCGTCTGAAATTGAATGCCAATTTTCGGTTTGAGAACAATACTTACGACTATACCGGTACTTCTCAAGGAGTGGACGACAATTGGGAAGGAATGGCTCTCCCACCAGTATGGTTTCAAACAGATACTTCCATGATGGGTTATAGGACATCGCTTCAATATGTTATGGATAAATCCACCAGTTTTTATGGTTCCTTATCTCAAGGATATAAGTCAGGAGGTGTAAATCAGCAGCCTTACCTGTCCAACGAAAGCCGGCCTTATGGTCCGGAAACCTTACAAAATGTTGAAGTTGGGCTAAAACGTCAAACACAAAAATACAGAACACAATTTTCTGCATTTCATGGGCTGAGAAAGGATCAGCAAGTTTCAGTTTCCAGCCAGCAGGTTGAAGGTGACCCAAACAGTTTTCTTTATTATACCGGCAATGCCGGTTCCGGGACGATTCAGGGATTTGAATGGGAACATATTTTAGATATTTCACCAAATCTGAACTGTGATGCTTCACTGGGTTATTTGAAAACATGGGTGGATAAATTTATCTATTTTGCATCAGAAGGTGTGGAAATGTCTGGCGGTGATCGAGAAGCGGCGATGTCGCCAATAATAACAGGATCAATAAGACTTAATTATTCCAATGATTCAGGCATATTTGGATCAGTAAGGACCAGTTATAAAAGTGGGTATTTTTACTCCGATAGCCATGACCAAAAGTCTAAGCCCTATTTCTTATTAAACCTGACTGTAGGGAAATCATTTCGAAATACCACAATCAAATTTTGGGGTAGGAATATTCTTGATGAAAGGTATGCCATCCGGGGGTTTTATTTTGGTCTCATTCCCCCTGAATATGAAGATCAACTTTGGCTAAGCTATGGAGATCCGAGTCAATTTGGCATGACATTAGACTATAAATTTTAAAAAGTCTGCAAAGTCAAATTGCATATTAGTTGGTAAATTCTTAACGGCTTTTGCCGTTTCCCTTTTGATTTGAATTCACCTAACTTTTCCGGCTATTTTTGAATTGAAATCGTATGTTTGGCCAAATAACTGAACGGTTTGATTCCATTTTCCGCAGAGTGCGGGGTTTAGGTAAGATAACCGATAAAAATATAAATGATACTGCTCGGGATATTCGCCGTGCTTTATTAGAGTCTGATGTCCACTTTAAAGTGGCCAAAGAACTTGTTAACCGGGTCAAGGATAAGGCACAGGGTACCAAGGTATTGAAATCGGTAAAACCTGGTCAACAGTTTATCAAGATTATACATGAAGAATTGATTGATCTACTGGGTCGTGACCCGGTGCCGCTGTTATTCAAGGGACAACCCTCCATTATTATGCTGGCTGGTTTGCAGGGTTCTGGTAAAACCACCACGGCGGCAAAACTTGCCTATAGCCTGAAAAGTACTGGGAAATCGGTTATGCTGGTTGCGGCAGATATTTATCGTAGCGCAGCAGTGAAACAGTTGCAAGAACTCGGTCGGCAGATTGATGTTCCGGTGTATCAGGACGGGTCAAAAGATCCCGTTGTGATTTGTCGTGACAGCATCGATGAAGCTGTATCATTGGAGAGCGACATTGTCATTTTGGATACGGCTGGGCGATTGCATGTGGATGGCGAAATGATGGTTGAGATCCAAAAGATCTCCGATGCTGTCCAGCCAACGGAAATTCTTTTTGTGGCTGACGGGATGACAGGACAGGATGCAGTCACTTCAGCGATGACCTTCCATGAAGCTCTGCCGCTTACAGGAGTTATCCTTACTAAAATGGATGGAGATGCTCGCGGTGGCGCGGCAGTATCGATTCGTAAA
>DTUG01000079.1:0-384 GCA_012964275.1 Fidelibacterota bacterium
AATCCGCTCTCCAGCTACCACTCACCGCTAACCTTCTTCCCACGCCGGACAGAGAAAATCCTTGTAATCACAGTATTGACAGTTAAAGTCACTCTTTTTTGTATCAAATGATCCCGAGCGGATGCCATCCGCCACATCCCTGATCTTATCTCGGTAGACATCCAATTCCTTTTCAGAAAACTCGTGGGATGAAAGGGGATCCTCTCCAAAGCGTAAAAAGTGGAGGCTGGCCTCACCGGGTTCGCCGCTTATGCCCTGCACGGCATTGTTCAGCAGGGCTTCGGTGTACAGCGCCATCTGGATATTCTTATCCGCTTTCTCTTTTTTACGGCTGGTTTTGTAATCCACGATCCCAAGACTATCACCGTTATCATCAATGCGGTC
>DTUG01000079.1:394-3371 GCA_012964275.1 Fidelibacterota bacterium
GAGAACTGCATCGTCCCGGTAAAATCGGTTCCTTCTAATAACAATTTTCCCGGATATTTTTACATTGATATCATCCATCGTATAAGCAAAGGATGCTTCCCGGCCCAATACAGTGGGCGGATTTTCCTGCACAAACCGGAAATAATCGGATAATAATTCTTTACCTTGCTTGCGGAATTCCTCACCGCGCTGGCGGTACTCAAAGGCTTCCTCCCGCCAGTGTTTTTCCAGAAGATCAAATAGCACTTGCTCGGTTTGGTCTTCTGCTTCTAGTCCATGAAATTCTTCCAATATGCTGTGCATAATGGAACCGAACTCACCGGTGGCGCGCGTTTTTCGCTCAGGTACCTTATCGATGTATTTGAGCCTGTATTTCAGCGGACAGGAATTGTAAGTGTCAATTTTGGTTGAAGAGAGGTGCAGGATGGCATGATCTCCTGGCTGTGATCCCGCTCCGTTTGGCTCGGGTAGGCTGCTGCTCTGTTCCATTTCATTTAGGATTTTTCGCGCATTGTCCATTTGGTTTGCGGCAATTTCCCGGTTCAAATCCGCCAATAACCGTTGGCGCCTTGCACTCAAGGATACTGTTTTTTCTTCATGTGTATTCATGGTCTCAATCTCCATGGTTTGAGGTTTAATGTCTTCCAGTTCTTTTGTAAACATGGACTGTCTTTTGGTTGGTCCGTATAAATAAAGATATTTTTCTGCTCGGGTGATACCGACATAAAATACGCGTCTTTCTTCCCGCTCGTGAAGTGTCCGGAAAGTCGTATCAGCACCCTGTTTCCACGCCATCCACGAGTTTGGCAGGCGGTCAATGGTTGGGTGTTTTTTCAGGCTGGATGGAAAACTTCCGCTGTAAAGAAATGGTATAATAACCACTTGAAACTGCAGCCCTTTACTCTGATGGATGGTCATAACCTGAACTGCAAGGTTCCCGCTCTCGAGTTTTGGCTGGGCGGCGTTCTGGTTGGAGGCCAGGGCCATCACATCCATAAATTCGAGCCAGTCGCTCAATGAGGCAACTGGATCTTTATTCACGAATTGTTCAGCAAGATTGAGGATTTCGCCCGCATTGGCAAGGTTGAGCCTCTGGGCATATCTATACAGTGTGCGCATGTCTGTTACCAATGGCGATGCTTTCAAAATGTTCAGAATCTGCCAAACCATTTCGTCTGCCTTCAGTTTTTTATCCAGAGATTTTTGAAGGGATGCAATCGAATTCAATACTGTACCAATTTCAGATGATTCTGTGATTCGTTTAGTTAATTGGTCCAGTTTTTCTTCAATGGATGTTCTGACCATGGATTGAAAAAATTCACTTGTCCAGTTATTGTCCAAGCGTTCCCTCAAAATTCGATACAGGGCGATGTTTGCCTGATCATCTTTACATATCAAATGTCCCCACGCCAGTACATCTTTTACGATAGGCACATCGAAAAATTTCTCAATGTGGATATCTACCGGGATTGCGGATTTTTGCAAAGCATCGGCGGCAGCGGTTACATTCCCCCAGCCGCGGCAAATAACACCAATATCGCCGTAAAGTGCTTTTCCGTTATTAATGAGCGAATGGATCAACTCCGGCAGTGCCACCAGTGTTTCCTGTTTATCCGCCTGGATCCACTTTGGTTTCGGGCCGGGTTGCGTATCATTGGGTATGCAGGTCAGTATTTTAGGAGTTCTGTCAGGATTGTGGCTGATGGCGGCATTGGCAAGGTCAAGGATTTCCTGGGTGGACCGCCTGTTTTCCACCAGGGGAATTTCAGCATAATCCGGGTGGGATTCATATCGGTTCCTAAAGTCGGAAATATTGTAATAATTCGCCCCGCGGAAGGAATAGATGCACTGGTCTTCATCCCCCACAACAGTAATACTGGAATCTTTTTCTGCAATCAAATTCACAATTTTATTCAGGGCATAATTATTGTCTTGGTATTCGTCAATAAAAATATGCCGAAATTCATCCCTGACTTGCTTAAGAACGGATACATCGTTTTTCAGTACTTCGTAACATCCAAGGATCATATCGCCAAAATCCAAGGCATTATGGTCCGCTTTAGCTTTTTGGAAAAATGAGTAGGCCTGCAGAAGATCATAGAGCTGAAATGCAACATCGTCAAAGCGCGTATTTTTTGGATGTATTCCGGGGAAATTATTTTCAAACCACTCCTGTGAATTTTTCATATTTTTGAGTTTGAATTCCAATTCAGCAGGAGAGATCAATTCATCGCTGACCCTGTTGAAAAAGGGGATGAAGGATTCGCGGATAGCCTTGACTGGATTATCGGCAAAAGTGCGGGACTGAATGAAATCCATATCATCAAAGTGATTGATGAGATAAAAGAGGATGTCGCTTTCCTGCCAGAGAACATCATCAACTCGTTCTGCAGGACCGTAGCGGCGCATGATAGCATGACAAAAACTGTGAAAGGTGCCGACGAAAATGGATTCAGCCTTGTCTCCAAGAATGTCAAAAATTGTTTGCCTTGCTTCTGCGGTGGCCTTTTCAGTGAATGTTAATAATAGTACATGATCTGGCTCGATCAAGTTGGACGTAATAAGATGACGAATGCGGTGCAGGAGTGTGAATGTTTTGCCCGTTCCGGCGCCGGCTAGGATCATCAACGGACCCGGAGGATGATCAATAGCTTTACGCTGTTGTTCGTTAGGTGTGATGTCAAGCATGGACAAAATTAGTGAATTTGAAATCGTCTTACACGGAACAAGTTTATGTTTTAGGGTATAAAAATATTTTTTAACCTTTCCGGCAACTATTGTGTCTTACGGTACAAATGAATGAAAACAGATCATGAACTCATACGGCAGTTTCAAAAAGATGACCAATCCGCATTTGATGAATTGGTTAAACGCCATTTGGATTCTGTTTACCGCTTTTTTCTCAAAATTACTGCGGATGAGATGGATGCGGAAGACCTGGCGCAAACTGTTTTTATCAAATGTTTCAAAGGACTTA
>DTUG01000080.1:0-596 GCA_012964275.1 Fidelibacterota bacterium
CGATATTGTTGCTGATTATAATCTCGGAAATACCAATATTGGCCTGGCTGTCAATACCAATACAACTGAAGTTGTAGCCCAACGGCAAGTAAATGGAGTAAACCCAGTTTCTGATGATGGTGTTGACAATATCGAAAATAACCTGCCAAAACTACGTGTAACAGCCACTGTAACTCACAATTTTGGCGGTGCTCTTTCATTGATGGCCCGTGTGAATCACTATGGTGAAACCATTGATGAACGCGGTACTAAGGAAGTTGTTGACCCAACACAACTTGTAGATATTGAGCTGAGATATCGTGTCAGCGATAATTTGTCAGTTGTTTTCGGTGCTAACAATGCGTTGAACACATTCCCGACACAGATAGACACACGGCTATCCCAGGGAATGCCATACCCGCGCCGTACGCCAATCGGTTACCACGGTGGTATGATGTTTACAAGATTGACCTATAACTTCTAATTACTTTAGGTAATTAATTAATCATAAAAAAGGCGGTGAACTCACCGCCTTTTTTATTCTTCAGTATTTATACATGGTTTAATTCCGCCAGCATTATATCGTCTCGATCTTAACCAAGGGTTTTCAGCTCAGA
>DTUG01000080.1:606-15722 GCA_012964275.1 Fidelibacterota bacterium
CTGGTTGGAACTACAATTTGGTTTGGTAATTACGTAATGGAAGCTTTCCGACAGGCTTTCAATGAATCTGGAATCCGGCTGAAGGACAAAGAAATCAAAGCAATCCGTGGGCGCTCTAAACGAGATGCCATCGCCGGGATCCTACAAGTACATAGCGGGTCAAAGGCGCTGAGTATGATTGAAACGGTTTACGGCACATTCCAGAAGCTGCTGATAGATTCCGTCTCGGAACAGGGTGTGGAACCGGTTCCTGGGACTGATGACGTGTTCGGATGGCTCAGGGATCGAAAGGTGAAAATCGCTCTGAACACAGGCTTTGACCGCCATATAATTTCAATGTTGCTTGACCGGGTGGATTGGTCAGGAATCGTGGATGCCGTCGTCTGTGGGAATGATGTAGAAAGGGGTAGGCCAGCACCGGACCTGATCCTCAAAGCCATGGAGCAGACCGGCTGCACAAACCCATCCCGGGTGCTGGCAGTGGGCGACACTCGGTTCGATCTACTGGCTGCAAAAAATGCAGGTGTGCTGGGTATTGCGGTATTGAGTGGAGCTGGCAACGATGAGCAGCTAAAGGCCTGCCCGCACTATGCGATTATCCCCAGCGTGGCAGACCTGCATAAAGTTCTGAGCTGAAAACCCTTGGTTAAGATCGATCAGGATTTAAGTGTATTCAAGTCATAACCCATCAATCCATTTGTAAATTATAATTGTCTAAAAGGGAAAATCCTTTGAACACAGACAATAAAAAAATGATTGGAGTAGTTGGGGGAATGGGTCCATATGCCGGACTCGACCTCGTGAAAAAAATATTCGATCAGACGACCGCAAAATGCGATCAAGACCATTTACCTGTATCCATGATATCTGTATCACATTCAATACCCGATCGCACAGAATTTCTACTTGGAAATTCTGAAGATAATCCAGCTTTGGCTATATCTGAAGTTATCCATGCGTTATATGATCAGGGCGCAACTGTGATTGGCATACCTTGTAATACGGCACACGCTCCTCAAATATTCAATGAACTTGTAAACAGGATACCAAAAGAAATAAAGTTGATCCACATGATAAATGAAGTTGCTTCATATATTAAGGAACGGTACCCATCAATTGTTCGTGTGGGAATTTTGTCAACAAAAGGAACAGCAGACTCAAATATTTACCCAGATTGTTTTTCAAAGCATGGCTTGAATGGAATTCAAGTTTCAGAAGAAATTCAAAAATACCGCATTAATCCTGCTATTTATGATAAGGTTTTCGGTATAAAAGCAAAGTCAAATCCCGTTTCATCACAAGCAAAAAAATATTTATATACAGGAATAAAATATTTGGTTGGCGAAGGGGTGGAAGCAATAGTCTTAGGATGTACAGAAATCCCGCTCGGTTTAACAGATAGCGAAATTCAGGAAACTCCTATAATTGATTCATCAAAGATTCTTGCCCGTACTTTGATTTTGGAATCATCACCTGAGAATCTGGAAGAATAATATTGGTGGTGATTCTTTCCAGAATTCAGTTTATTTGATATACTTACCTGTTAATTCCTTGTAGTGTGAAATTTGTTCGAACGCTAATTCTCTAGCCTCCGATGGCTTAAATGATTTGCAATCAAAACCAAGTGTTTCTTTCATAATGTCGTAGGTGTAATCTGCGAATATGACCGTTCCGTCATTCTTGATTTCCTCGATGGAATCTAGTTTACCAGCTTCCTCATTCATTAAGATTGCTTCTTCTAAAGTGATCTCTGAAGGGAGAATCACTTCCGCTCCTTCGGCACTTAACCTTACGGGGTAGCCACCCGGTAGCCCGTTTGGCCCTGGAGAATGAGTCTTTAACCCTTCATCCAGCACCATGGCCTTGAGGTTTTTTAAAGCAGATGAAGCTGATACAGTGGTAAAACCTATTCCCGGCGGATAGAGTTTCACCGATTCAAACATTACTTTGTCCGTATCAAATTGCCCAGTTTCATCCTCGCCATCAATCATGATTTTCAGGAAATATGGTGCCCCCGGTTTGTAACCTGCCTCCCGCGGATAGACCCAGTGTTGATGATGACAAACCAGGTAGATCTCTACACTACGTCTTGGCACACCTGTTTTTCGGACAATATAGATTGACACTGCTGGTGCGATCAAATCCACGTTTCCAATTCCAATGGTGGGTGCTAAGCCGATCTTGCCCATCACTGGGTTTGTTAGACAAGACAATGAAGTATTTATATAAAAGGTTGATATTCCCGAGTTTTTAATGGCTTGTGCCAGATTCATACCCAACGTCAATTGACAAGGAAGCCATGCACCTAAACCAGCTGAACTGATTTTGGCGTAGATGTTTTCCGGTAATTGGCGAATTAAATGCCATGTATGTAAAACAGCACAGTTGATAATTGCTGCTGGCTGTTCTTTTTGAATTATCTCAGATGTTTTTTCAATGTCGAGGAGATCAATTTTCAAAGGACGAAATTTCGGATGCTTCCCATGATGGGCAGCACCAATTTCAGCATTGTTACATGCCAAACGAGCTTTTTCTTCATCAATGTCACCTGCAATCCATTCAAATCCGGTATTAGACCTGGCGGCAAATTCCAGTATATGTTTACCCACATCTCCCACACCTACTAATAATATTTTCTTCATTTACTTCTCCTTATTTGTTCAAACGTACTTGTATTCGATAACAATACATTCATTGTCAAATAAATAATCTACTCTTATGTAAAACGAACATGATTACTACAAATTACAAAAATACAATAAATCCATTTACAAATTAGTTTTTATGTAAATCTAGAAACCTGTTAAAAGAAACAATAAATCAAGGATACTTAGCGAGGGTTCTTCATTTCATACTATTAATGTCACCTGATTCCATCTAATTTTTCTAACCTTTTTTCAATTCTGTGATGATAAATGATAACACCTGATGCTTCTCCAACCCTAGCCATGAACGAACGGGTTAATGCGTTGTGGGCTGAAGGGATAGATGTCCTTCACCTGGGATTTGGCGAATCAAGGTTTCCTGTTCATCCAGCCTTATCAAAAGCATTTCAAGAAAATATTCACCAACGAAGCTATCTCCCTTCTCTCGGAAATGCATCGCTACGCACTGCCATAGCAAAATATTATTCTGAGAAATTGAATCTTTCATTCGATGCTGAACAGATCCTTATTGGTGTAGGCAGCAAGTCATTGCTTTATGCCATGATTCAATCCATTGATGGGGATCTGTTACTTTCCAAACCTTCATGGGTATCCTACAGTTCCATTGCTAGGCTGACTGGAAAGTCAGTCCATTGGTTTGAACTGGATCGGGATGACGAATTTGGATTAAGTATAGCTTCGTTAGATTCATGCTATAATGATGCTTGTGCAATTGGATCGGATCCCCAAATCCTAGTACTAAATTCACCCAATAACCCGGTGGGAAACAATATCAAGCCTGACATGGTGGAATCTGTTGCAAAATGGGCACGGGACAAAGATATTTTTATCTTAAGTGATGAAGTTTACAGCCTAGTTACACATGATGGTTTTATCCACCACACACCAGCAGCGTCCAATCCTGAAAGAACGATTATCTTTGGTGGTCTGAGTAAACATCTTTCATTGGGCGGCTGGCGATTTGGTATGGCCATCCTTCCGAAAAATGATATAGGTAAACAATTATCAAAATCGTTTCAATCCATAGCCGGAAGCGTTTGGTCCTGTGTTCCTGCTCCGATCCAGGCTACAGCCGAATTAGCTTACAGCGGTGACAGAGACATTGACGCGTATATCCAAACCTGTACTGAAATCCACCGAATTCGTACAAATTACATCCATCAGGGATTAAATAAAATGGGGCTCAAAAGCCCAACACCAAAAGGTGGATTCTATTTATATCCGTCTTTCATTAAATGGACAGATAAGTTAAATGAGATGGGCATCCTGACTTGCAACGACCTTTCCAACCATCTGATGAATCAGCTTGGAATTGCTACACTTCCAGGCAGCGCATTTGGAGACGACCCGGAAAACTTGTGCCTGCGGTTCTCTACCAGTTACCTGGATATGGAAACAGATCAGCTGGCACAAGAAAGTATCGATGCATATGAAAAAGAAAATCAGTCCGAATCATTTTTAACACTTCATCACCCTAGAATTGCTTTATTCCTCGAAAAATTCGGTAGTTTTATTTCAGAATTAGATAAATAGATTGTGATAGACGTTGTAATCATTGATGCAGTTCGCAGCCCTATAGGGAAGTTCGGTGGTGCTCTTTCCAGTATCCGTCCTGATGATTTGCTGGCAGAGGTATTGAAAGGGTTGGTGGAAAGGACTGGGATCGATCCTGGTCAGGTAGAAGATGTGGTTGCCGGCTGCGGGAATCAAGCTGGAGAAGATAACCGCGATGTTGCCCGCATGGCAGTTTTACTGGCCGGCTTTCCTAAGGAAGTTGGAGGGGTCACAGTAAACCGGAACTGTGCTTCAGGCCTCGATGCGGTGAATCAGGCAGCGAAAAGCATCATCGCAGAAGAAGGTGACATTTATATTGCAGGCGGCGTGGAAAGCATGAGTCGGGCACCCTATTCAATTCCAAAACCGGCACAACAGTCATCCATGGGACACAGAACAATCTTTGATACCACTGTAGGCTGGCGATATCCCAATCCAAGGATGGATGCGCTTTATCCCATTATCAGTTTGGGAGAGACGGCTGAAAACATTGCAGAGGAGCTTGGCATTAGTCGTATGGAACAAGATTCGTTTGCTCTGGAAAGCCAACGCCGGGCCATTGATGCAATTAATTGCAAAAAATTTAAGGATGAAATACAACCCATTCCTGTAAAGCAACACAAGGGTAAACCCATCATTTTTGATACCGATGAACATCCTCGTTATAAGGTTGAAAATGGTAAATATATTTTAGATTCAAATCTGGATCAGTTTAGCAAACTGAGACCGGCATTTCGAAAAAACGGCACCGTTACAGCAGGAAATTCCAGCGGGATCAACGATGGCGCCGCAGCCTTACTTTTGATGAGCGCTGAAAAAGCAGACGATCTAGGATTAAAACCGATGGCTCGATGGGCAGGTTCAGCTGTCGCTGGAGTCGATCCCAGAGTTATGGGTTACGGGCCCATACCTGCCACAAAAAAATTGCTTAATCGCTTAGGTCTATCAATGTCCGATATTGGATTAATCGAAATAAATGAGGCCTTTTCCGCACAAACTTTAGGTGTTATGAAAAAAATGAAACTGGATCATAATATTACGAATGTAAATGGTGGCGCGATTGCCTTAGGCCATCCCTTAGGCTGTTCAGGAGCTCGAATCCTAACTACCCTGGTTCATGAAATGAAACGTCGTAAAAAAACCCAAGGTAGTCCATTCTACGGTCTAGCATCACTTTGTGTGGGTGTTGGTCAGGGTGTTTCAACAATCATTGAGCTGATCCATGAGTAATATACAGCGACCTTTGGATGGTATCAGGGTTATTGCCCTGGAACAATACATGAGCGGCCCTTATTGTTCCATGCTTCTGGCTGATGCTGGTGCGGAGGTGATCAAGATAGAGCGTCCTGGTTCAGGGGATCCGCGGCGGTCGATCCCTCCCTTTGCCGAAAGCGGTGATATAAAAAAGGCTGGCGGTTTCATGGCTTACAACCGCAATAAAAAGAGCTTAGTTCTTAATTTGCGAATAGATGAGGGGAGACAGGTTTATAAGGATCTGATTCAAAAAGCGGATGTGGTGGTAGAAAATTTGACGCCTGGCGGGGTGGAGCGCATGGGGCTTGGTTACGATACGCTGAAGGAATTGAATCCGAGGCTTGTTTATGCAGCTATATCAGGATTCGGAAGACTTGATGGCTATAAAGGTCCGGATTCTCATCGTCCGGCTTTTGACATAGTAGTAGAGGCCATGAGCGGTATCATGCATCTGGTAGGCTTTGAAGATAAGCCCCCAAGCTGGACTATATATGGAATGGCTGACATATATAGCGGAATGTGTACTGCATATGGAATCATGCAGGCACTTTTTATGCGGGAGAAAACTGGAAAAGGCCAATTTGTAGATAGCGCTATGCTGGACAATATGCTTTCATTAAATGAAAGAATGGTTATGCTCTACTCAATCACGGGTCAGAAACCTAAGCGGGGACGGTTAATGCATCTTTTCCCCCGAGGAGCTTTCAAATGTAAAGATGGTTACCTGGCTCTGAACATCCCTGATGATATCATGTGGGGCAGGCTATGCAAAGTGATCGATCAGGAAAATTTGATCGAGGATGAACGCAGTAGAACCGGAACCGCGCGGGCGGCACATTCAATTGAATTGACACCCATCATTGAAAACTGGCTGAAAAATAAAACCCGGTCAGAAGCAGAATTACTATTGAATGAGAATGGTGTGCCTGTCGGTCCGGTTTTAACAGCTGAAGAAGTGTTCGCATCTGAACAAATAGAAGCACGAAAAGGGCTGATAGAAATTGTAGATCCTGATGTGGGATCCTATCAATTTGCCCGAACACCAGTTCACCTTTCAGCAGCTCCAGAGATCCCGACAGAGCCAGCTCCTAATCTTGGAGAACATACGACTGAAATACTGTCTTCACTGCTAAATTACTCTGAGGAAAAAATACAGAACCTTGAGAAACATGAAATTATTTAAATATTTACCAACTATAATTTCTCTATTTATCCTTCTGCCATATTTATTCGCTGCAACGCCGGATCCAGTTTTTGCTGAAAATGGAATGGTGGTATCTACCAGTCACCAAGCTTCCGAGGCTGGGGTAGAAATTCTTAAAAAAGGCGGCAATGCTGTGGATGCAGCTGTGGCTGTAGGTTTTGCACTAGCGGTTACATCATCATCCAACGGTAATATTGGCGGCGGCGGGTTCATGATAGGGGTTTCAGATAGGGGTGAAAGATTCACATTAGATCATAGAGAAAAAGCACCCGAGGCCGCATACAGAGATATGTTCCTCGATGATACGGGTGCTGTGGTTCCAGATATGTCACTATACACACGGGCTGCCAGCGGAGTACCAGGTACTGTGAGCGGACTTCTTAAAGCATGGTCAGATCATGGCTCAGGAAACATTACCAGGTACCAGTTACTTGCACCAGCTATTCGCCTGGCAGATAAAGGATTCATTCTATCCTACTACGAAGCGGAACGATTTAATGATTATAAGGAATTATTTCAGCGCAATGACGCTGCAGCCAAAATATTTATCCGGAGTAATGGGCAACCTTGGAAATCGGGTGACCGGTTTGTGCAAAAAGACCTGGCAAAAACCCTGAAACGAATTTCGAAATTCGGTAAGGATGGATTTTATACCGGCCCTGTTGCTGACCTGATAGTAGAAGAGATGAAACGTGGGAATGGACTTATAACCCATGAAGACCTTAAAAATTATAATTCTGTATATCGTGAACCGGTCACAGGCACGTTTCATAATATAGAAGTGGTATCTATGGGACCACCAAGTTCGGGAGGCCTTCTTTTAGTGCACATGCTGAACATGCTGGAAAATTTCCGTTTAGACACAATGGGATGGAACTCAGCTGATTATATTCACATACTGACAGAGGTTGAACGCCGCGCATATGCCGATCGGGCTGAACATTTGGGAGATGAGGACTTTTGGGATGTCCCCGCAGAAATGCTAGCATCTAAGAATTACGCAAAGGCGCGCATTACTGACATCTCCATGACAAAGGCTACACCCAGTAAAGATGTTTTCTCCGGCCCTCCACCAGGATACGAAAGCACCGAAACCACTCATTATTCAGTTGTAGATAAAGATGGATATTCTGTAGCTGTGACCACCACGATAAACCTGGGTTATGGTGGTGGTAACTTAGTAGCTGGTACTGGTTTTTTCCTGAATAATGAAATGGATGATTTTTCTATCAAGCCCGGAGTTCCAAACGCATACGGCCTGGTAGGAAACGAAGCAAATGCTGTTGCAGCAACTAAACGTCCATTGAGTTCTATGACTCCTACTATTCTGCTTTACGATGGTAAACCTATGATGACCATTGGAACTCCGGGTGGATCAACCATCATTACTACAGTCTTGCAATGTATAATAAATGTGGTTCTGCATGGGATGGATATCAAGGAAGCGGTCTGTTCACCACGGGTTCACCATCAGTGGCTTCCACCGGATGCCATCTCTGTAGAACCCCGGTCAATTTCAAAGGAGATAATTAAAATACTTGAATCCCGTGGACACATTATAATGCTGTACCAAGGTGGCAGTAGCAAGCAAAGTTATATCGGTGAAGCAAATGGAATTCTGATCACAGAAGATGGTCTGTACGGCGCCGGAGATTGTCGCGGAGAAACGTCTGCAGTGGGTTACTGAGAAACTTTAAGCCATTCCTGGATGCGATTCTGAACCCAGGCTGGTTCTGGATCATCTTTCAGAGTTAGATCCTGCCTTTCTACCATTACCCAGATCCATGTCCCTGTTGGCACATCCATTGTGTAATTTCCAGATAAAGCAATCTCCCCATCTAAGTACCACCAAGTCCACTCACCTTGCCGGACACCGGATTTGAATGTTCCGCTTTGGCGTTTTTGGCCGCCAGGGAAATACTCAATGAATTTTCCATGAGCAACTCCATTTGCAAAATTATGCTCATAAAGTTTTAAACCCTGTTCACCCCATTCAATTTGCGGTCCATGTTCCTTGTTACCTTTCCAACGGAACGCCCATTTAGGATTTCCGTTATTATTCCACCCTCGATCTGAACCATTCTTGATCCCATTTGAATAGACAGTTTTACCTTTTATTTTTCCATTTTCAAACCAAAGAAGTCGTTTTCCATCAAGAATACCATTTTCATAAGGTTCTACTGATGAGATCACACCGTTTTCATGCCAAAGTTTCCAAGAACCATCTTTTTTCCCATCAACAAAATAACCTTTCTGTTTTAATTGTCCGTTTGGATACCACCACTGCCACAGGCTGTCATAAACTGCACTTTTAAAATGACCTTTCTTCTTTTTCTGCCCATTGGGATGCTGCCAGATCCATTGACCATGCTGCAAACCATCAAATAATGAGCCATTAAACTCTTTAACGCCATTTCCATAAAAAAAATAAGTTTTTCCTGTATAAGGTTCTATTTGATCTATCAAGTATTTTCGCAGAGTTCCGTTTAAATCCGCACGATCCACCAATTCAGTAACCAACACCTGCCCTGTCATCAACATTGGAAAAATTCCAATGATAAACCGTATCATATTTAAGCTAAAAGATCTTCAACCAAATTGAGGAAGATGGATGACCCCACCAATAATGCCTTTTCATCAATATCAAAATGAGAACAGTGATGAGGGGTACTAAATACATCACGATTATCCGGAGCAGAACCAATAAAGAAAAAACAGCCGGGAATCTTCTGTAGATAATAGGAAAAATCTTCACCGCCCATCGAAAGATATGGACTGCCGGCACCTTTACCCACAACCCGGGACGCTGCCTTCATAACATTCTCAGTGGGCATACTATGATTAATAGTTGGTGGGTAACCGTCCTCATAGTCCAATACGATATCTGCACCAAAAGATACAGAAATACCATCAATTATTTCTGAAATTCGGTTTTTGATCAATTGCCGATTCTCTTCCGTATAAGCCCGGGTCGTACCAGCCAGTTTTACCTTATCGGCAATTATATTGAAATTATCACCACCCTGGATCTTGCCAATGGTAACCACTGTGTTATCGAGCGGATTGGTATTTCGGCTAACAATTGTCTGTAAGGCATTAATCAATTGACTCGCCACGACAATAGTATCAATAGTCCCTTGAGGAGCTGCACCATGTCCGCCCTTGCCTTTAATGATTATTTCAAACAAATCTGCTGCAGCCAATACCGGGCCGGTCTTGACACCAACTTCCCCTAAAGGTTGATAGTTCCAGAGGTGTAGCCCATAAATTTCTTTTACACCATTCAAACAGCCATCTTTGATCATATATCGGGCACCGCCCAGGCCCTCTTCTGCTGGTTGAAAAATAAAACGAACCGTACCACGAAGATTGTTTTTATGCTGTGAAAGTACTTTAGCTGTTCCAAGCAGCATAGCCATATGGCCATCATGCCCGCAGGCATGCATTACTCCATCATTGCAGGATTTGAATTCCAAATCACCAATTTCCTGGATGGGGAGCGCATCCATATCGGCACGTAGAGCAATGGTTGGCCCTTCGCCAAAACTGATTTCACCAACAACGCCCGTTTTACCAACTTGAGTTTGATGATCGATTCCGAAATCAGTCAGGTGTTTGGCAATGACCTCCGCAGTGCGGTATTCCTCGAAACTAAGCTCCGGGAAACGGTGAAAATCACGACGTCTGGCAATAATTTCATCACCGATTCGTTCGACTTCAGATCTAAGATTTAATGTCATTTTCAGGTCTTAATTGTGCAATAATACCAAGTAATAATGAAATAATTTCTTTTCCAAATTTGGCGGCATTCTCAATTATCTCTTCATGGATCAATTCTTACTTTGTTATTCCATAAGCATAGTTACTTAAAATGGAGAAAACTAGATTACGCATCTCCAGTTTAGCATCTTCCTGCAATTCTTTTTTAAACATGAATCGTTTTTTCCTTTATAGCCAATTGTCCGCAACCTGCATCAATATCAGTTCCTTTGCTCCTACGAACAGTGACGGGAAAAGAAGCATCTTCAAGTTGAGTCAGAAAGGAATTGATCCTATCATCCGATGGTCGTCGGAAAGAACTGCCTATTTCATTATACGGAATTAAGTTCAGTTTACACCTGATATTTTGTAGAAGACCTTTTAAGGTTTTTGCATCTTCCGATGCATCATTTAATCCTTCAATTAGAACATATTCAATCGTCAATCGCTTTTTCGATTTGGCTGCGTATTCCCTGGCCACAGTTAACAAATCGCTCAATGGATATACTTTTGAAATAGGCATTATTTCCAATCTTTGTTCCTGGCTGACTCCATTTAAACTGATAGCAAGTTTATACCGATGCGCTTCTGCAGTATATTGTCTTATCTTCGGTACAATACCAACCGTGGAAATCGTAATTCGACCAAACCCCATATTTATGCCATCCGGCTGGTGCAGCAAATCCGCTGCCTGAATGACAGCTTTATAATTTAAAAATGGTTCACCCATCCCCATAAAGACTATATTGGATACAGGTTCATGTGTTAGAGAACGTATCTGTGAAAATTGGTCAACTATTTCCCCAGACGTCAGGTTTTTCAGAAACCCCATTTGCGCTGTGGCGCAAAATTGACAATCCACAGCACAGCCAACTTGCGTAGATAAACAAATGGTAGACCGGTTGCCGACGCGCATGAGCACCGATTCGATCATATGACCACTGCTTGTTTGAAAAAGAAATTTTTTTGTTGGTTCCTGCTTTGATTCAGAATGATGCAACAAAACCAATGGGTGAACTTTATATCGTTCACTAAGTTTAGTTTTAAAATCTCCGGGTAGATTAGTCATCAAATTATGATTATCAATATTTTTTCTGTAGATCCAGTCATAAAGTTGCCGGCCACGGAATGGTTTTTCTCCAAGTTGTTCTGATATAGATTGCAGTTCCGTTAAATTTTGACCAATCAATGAAACTTTTTCTTCGTTTTGGACGTACCGCATGGGATTGAATTTGTGATCATACACCGGGAAACCCAAAAGATTCGTAATTCACTTTCTGCTGTTTAGGAATCAAAGTAAGTTTCGCCCCGCTATTTTTAATCAACTATATTTGAGAGAATAAAATGCCCGAACAGACACAGGATTTGGTGCAGTTGGAAGAACTTGGAAAGGCCCGTGATAAATTCTTTTCGGAAATCGGCAAGGTCATTATTGGCCAAACCGAAATCTTGGATCAGATGCTCAATGCACTACTCTCAAAAGGACATACGCTTCTGGTCGGAGTTCCGGGATTAGCTAAAACACTGCTAATCAAATCCATGGCTGAAATATTGGATCTATCCTTTAAGCGAATTCAATTTACACCGGATCTGATGCCGAGTGACATTACCGGTACAGAACTGATTGATACAGACCCAAACACAGACCAGCGCACGTTTAGATTTTATAAAGGACCAGTTTTTGGAAATATCATCCTGGCTGACGAAATAAACCGGACACCACCAAAAACCCAAGCAGCGCTGTTGGAAGCTATGCAGGAACACAATGTGACTGCCGGTGGGCATACATACACACTGGATGAACCATTCTTTGTTTTGGCCACGCAAAACCCCATTGAGCAGGAAGGGACTTATCCGTTACCAGAGGCACAATTGGACAGATTTATGTTCAACCTGAAAATCGATTACCCATCTGAGGAAGAAGAAGTAGCCATTGTCAAGGGAACGACGGTTGGTCAGCAAAACAGTCTCCAAAAAGTAATGAAAAAAGAAGCGATATTAGATTACCAAAATCTAGTGCTTAGAGTTCCCGTTGCAAAAAATGTTATTGACTATGCCGTGCGGCTGGTGTCTGCAACCCGACCAACTAAAGAAACTTCATTTGATTTTATCCGGCAATGGGTTGATTGGGGTGCGAGTCCACGAGCTTCACAATACCTCGTTTTAGGCGCAAAAGCTCGTGCCGTTCTTCAAGGCCGACCCACTCCCAGTATCGAAGATATACAAGTGTTGGCCCCTCCCGTGTTGCGTCATCGAGTGCTCCCAAATTTTAACGCGGAAGCAGAAGGCATTAAAATTGATGACATCGTTTTCCAACTAATAGACCGCTTAGATTCCTAATATGCCGCAACTGGCAGATAAACGAAAATATCTGCAACCCGAAACGGTGGCAATGCTCAATTCCATGGCCTTGCGAGCCCGAATGGTGGTGGAAGGTTATATCATAGGCCAACATCGTAGTCCTTATCATGGATTCAGTGTGGAATTTGCCGAACACAGAGCCTATGGCCCTGGAGATGAGATTCGACACATCGATTGGAAATTATACGGCAAAACAGATCGACTCTATGTAAAACGTTATGAAGAAGAAACAAATCTGCGTGCTCATCTGATAATGGATACTAGTCGGTCAATGGCTTATTCCAGTGGTTCGGTTTCTAAACTTCAATACGCCAGTTTTCTTCTGGCGGCCCTGTCTTACCTTATGATCAACCAGCAGGATGCGGCAGGAGTAGTATTATTTGATGAATCAATTCGCTCTTTTGTACCTCCCAAATCCACTCCAAGCCATCTGAACACACTTCTTAACACTTTAGATGTTGAATCACCAGGACTAGACACCCGGATCGAGCCGGTACTCCATGAAATGGCTGAGCGGATCAGAAAACGAGGTCTGGTAGTTTTAATCTCTGACCTATTTGACGAACCTGAAAATATTATGAAAGGATTAAAGCACTTTCGTCATCGACGGCAGGAAGTTATCGTATTTCATATCCTGGACCGTAAAGAGCTGGAATTTGATTTCAATAGCAGAACTCGGTTCAAAGATATGGAGACCGGAGAAGAGATCACTACTGAGCCATGGCACGTACGCTCTGATTACACAAAATTGATTTCCGAACTTCAATCCTTTTATCGCAAAGAATGCCGGTTAAATCTAATCGATTATGTCCCTCTGTTTACCGATGAGAATCTGGATCGGGGATTAAATGAATATTTTAATAAACGACAAAAATTAGGGTAGTACTGGTTTTATAAATAATTATTCCCAACGACATTTATATCTAATACTTAATTACCTTCCGCAATATCTCGTTTATAGCGGATCAGTTCCAGTTGCCGTTGGTACGCAGCGCTATTGTCAAAATCAATACTCTTAACAACTTTAATCTTTTTCTCTGCTTTCCGGTACCAGCGGGCTGCTTTATCCATATCTTTTTCAAATCCATCCTCGCCATTAAAGTATTTATCGCCCAACCCCTCATAAGAACTGGCCATACCTAAAGCCGCCTCATAATCATCCTCATTTAAATAAAATGCCTCATCAAATGCTTTTTCGGCTTCTTCAAAATTTTGCATCTGGTTATGAATAACACCCAGATTAAAATACAAATTTGCTTTAACAATTTTATCTTCCTCATTGGTAATTGCATTTTGAAAGACATCAATTGATTTTTCCTTTTGATCAATATCATAATAAAGAGATGCTAATTCCCGCAAAGCATTACTATTAGATGGGTCTAACTGCACCGATTTTTCAAAATAAGGCAAAGCTTCTTCCGCTGGTTTTTCACATTTTAACAAGATCTGTCCAGCCGAAAAATTTGCATTAAAATCATCAGGGTTCTTCTCCACAGCTGTTTTAATCAGGTTTACTGCGGTTTCCTTATCACCAAGGTCAAAGTAACATTTTGACAATGTTGTATACGTTTGACCATCAGTTGGATTAATAGCGGATGCACTGGTAAAATTTTCAATCGCATTTTTTAAATACTCATCTTTATTATCAGGATCTTCCTGAATCTTTTTAAAGATTTCTACACCGGCATTGAACTGTTCTGCCCAATAATACTGGATATAATTATTGACTTGCTCACTGACGGTGAGAAATACTCCTCTGACCTCAACTTTCTTATTGGTATCTAAGGCCATCGCCTTATCAAACATGGTTCTCATGTCTACCCAATTTTCATTCCGGGCATATATTTCAACTCCTAAAACAATGGGGATTTCCGGATTGTCCGGTTCCACGGCCATTGCTTTTGGAAGCCATTCCGCAGCTTTTGACCAATCAGATTGCTGGACGGCTAGTTTCGCTGTCGTGTATTCCTGGCTTGAACAGGCAACAAAAAAGATGCAAATAAATAACAGATGTAACAGAACAGTAACCTTTCGGGCTAGCATAATTTCCTCTTCTTCATGAATAAACTTAACAATATTACCGGAAATTGAAGAATCCGAACAAGTGATTGTAAATCAGTTTTTCAGTTGTGCAATACGTTCATCGATGTCACTTCTTGTAATATTATCCAACATTGATGTGCCAAAATCCTCAATGCAAAAAGAAGCTAGTGCAGTACCTCTTTTCATCGCCTCTATTATGGGTAATCCTTCCGATAAACCCGAGATAAAACCGCCGCCGAAAACGTCACCAGCACCTGTGGGATCAATTACTTTCG
>DTUG01000081.1 GCA_012964275.1 Fidelibacterota bacterium
ATAAGTTCTTTTTCAGCTCTAACAAATTCAGGGATTTTCGTGAAGCGAAGAGTGTTGATTTCCCAACGATTGAAATTGGTGAAGATGGTGTAACATACACAACAGTAGGGCATGAGCCATTCTCGATCCATAATATCTTGGATCAGGATGTTTTACAAATCACGAATAATACCAGTTACTTTATGGGCAACCATACCATTACAGGTGGATTTACATACGAGCGATTCAAGTTTTTTAACTCTTTCAATATTTTCCGCCATGGTGTGTTCTTCTTAGATGCTTCATGGGCACAATTCTTAGGTGGAACTACATTTGGTTCCTTAGATGCATTTCTTGCGGCCACTTCACCGGATAGTGCCACTCAATCAGATTTTGCTGGAATGGTTGGGTCTGGGCCCTATAAAGGTGAATTAATTGACGTAGGTCAATTATCCTTTTATGGACAGGATGAAATATCTGTGAATGAAAAGTTAAAAGTAACAGCAGGTCTTCGTGTAGATATTCCGCAGTATTTTACCGAGGCTGTTGCCAATCCATTTTCAACAGATTCACTAAGTCTTTTAGATGAGAATGATCAAGCAGAAACGGTTGACCAGGCGAAACTCCCGGATCCTACACCATTGTATTCACCACGCCTTGGATTCAACTATGATGTTGCTGGTGATCGTTCATTTCAGATCCGTGGCGGATTGGGTGTATTTACTGGACGCCTGCCATTTGTCTGGATCGGCAATGTGATCTCTAATCCAGGTAATAACCCCAATATACCCGGGGATGGCAGTAATGCAGATCATGAAACGGACAGTGGAGAAGGGCGACATGTTGATGGTACATCTGTACTCCAACAGTCTTTTGACTTAAATGCCATGGTTAATGATTTCAAATGGCCGCAGGTCATGACAACCAATCTTGCAGTTGATAAATCATTACCAGGCGATATGTTGGCGACAGTTGAACTGGTTTACAGTAAAGATATGAATGCTATTTATATGCGGAACGCGGACTTGGTCACTCCTGTCCGGAATCTTGCTGATGGTCGTCCTTATTTTGGTGGAGTAGGTGCCAACGAATTGAATTCCTTCTATCCTGGATCTGGTGAAGGTGTATACGTCATAGACAATGTGAATGAAGGATCCAACATGACCTTTACCGTACAGCTAAGGAAACGTTTTGGATTTGGCCTGAACACGAGCCTTGCCTACACCTATTTGGATGCAAAAAACAATCTGCAGTCTACTGAGATAGCCAGTGTCCTATTCCAAAGCCAGCCTGTTCAGGGCGACCCAAATAATCCAAACTTGAGTTATGCCCAGTTCGGGATGAAACAACGCATCATTGCCAGTGCAACCTATACCCATAATTGGAGTGAAACAATGTCAACTAATCTTGGATTATTTTTTGAAATGGGTGAAGGTAACCAATATGTTTATTCTGGTGGAAACCGTTACTCATTTACTTATGCTGGTGACGTGAATGGTGATGGATATGCTAATGATTTGATCTACATTCCAAACGATGTGAGTGAAATAAATCTTACAAATGCTTCAGATTGGGGCGCGCTTGATGCATTTATTGAACAAGATAAATACTTAAGCCAACATCGAGGTGAAATTGCAGAACGAAATGGTTTGTTGAACGATTGGTTCACGAATTTAGATCTTCGTTTACTGCAGAACGTTGGTGTTGCAGGCCAAAAGTTTCAAGTATCTTTAGATATCTTGAATTTTGGAAACCTGATTAGTGATGGTTGGGGTGTCCGAAAGATTGCCAATTCATCAGCGCTTGTGCCATTACAACTCGATAGTTGGAATGATGCGGGTGAACCAGTGTTTTCTTTCACAGGACCTGAATCAACCTTTACAGATGATTTGGGTGAACACTCCCGCTGGAGGATACAGCTAGGATTCAGATATCTGTTTTAACCTACAAGGGCTTTAGAATCCTTATAGTTTTATAGACTAAAAAGCCCTGGATTTCTCCAGGGCTTTTTTCTAGTAAAATATAGGACTAAGATATCAGTTCCGCAAAGGTTTGCCTTTTTTAAGCATGTAACTGATCCGATCTTGGGTCAGTTTTTCACCGCATAGGGATATAAAAGCTTCCCGTTCGATATCCAGCAAATATTGTTCATCAACGCTCTTAGTTAGGCCTCCTCTATCACCGCCAGTTAAAATGAAGGCAATATTTTCTCCAATTTTCATGTCATGATCTGAGATCTTTCCCTGTGTCTTGAATCCTTTTAAAGCGATCTTCAGAGCCGTACGCCCGCCAATACCGGGTAGTTTCAGGTCGTCACGGTATATTGGGGGCTGGTAATCTTCAGCCAGTTCAATAGCTTTATTTTTAGCGATCTGCAGTTGAAAATTGCGATTCAAAACTATGGTGTCATCCTGTTTAAGGTATCCAAGGCTTTTGGCATGGTCAGCACTCGTGGCAACTTTGGCAAAACCAATCGTCTCAAATGCTTTCTGAATCTTTTGAAATGCTCCCATACGTCCAACTTTTTCATCGTCAAAGGCATTCAGGATCATCCGTAAGTGCCCTCCCCCGCCTGGAATTAAACCCACACCTACTTCCACCAATCCCATATAGGTTTCTGCGGCAGCAACACGATGAGTTGCCGGCTGAACAATTTCTACTCCGCCACCAAGAGTCAACTGAAAAGGAGCGGTTATGATAGGTCCAGTGCTGAAACGTATTCTCTGGGCTGTGTCCTGCAATGATTTTACAGCAAATTCCAATGCTTCCCATTGCTCGTATTGACTGAGCTCTAGTAACATATTCAAATTGGCTCCAGCACAGAAGTTCTGTCCCTGGTGCCCCAGTACCATGGCTTTATAATCACCGCTATCGATCAAATCCAATGCGTAATTGATCATTTCAATGTAGGAACCATCAATTGGATTTAATGTTGGCTGGAGAATTGAGTGAAATTCAACATTCAATACACCATCGCCTATGTCGTTGACGCTGGCACTAAGATCGCGCTTCAGCGTATTTCCGGCTGATTTATGAATGGCGAGATTTAACACATTGGGATGCTGTTTCATCACAATGGGTCGTTTATCGATGGGATTCCAATAAGTACGTTTTCCATTTTCGGTTGTATAAAATGTTTCTCGTCCCCCATCAAGCATTTCGGTTACCCAAGCGGGGACATTTTTGCCCTCTGATTTCATTCGGTCTACGGACTTTCGGACGCCAATTGCATCCCACCCTTCGAAGGGTCCCATTTCCCATGCGAATCCCCATTTCATTGCATTGTCTATGTTGACAATATCATCGGAGATCTCTGGGATTCGGTTAGCACTGTAGGTTAATGTTTTGGCTGTTACTTCCCAGAAATATTTGGATCCATTATCATCACCGTAAACAAGGGCCTTGAGCTTGTTTACGAGTTTTTGGTGGTCCTTGGCGATACGGAAACAGTCAAAACGGACTTTTCCTTGGGGGCTGTATTCACCGGTTTTGAAATCCACGGATTCAATGGACCGGTCTTTATTCTTTCGATAGAAACCAGCTCCTGTTTTTTGCCCTAACCGTCCGGACTCGATCAATGTTTCCAGGATTTTCGGGATCTGGAAAATGTCCCGCTCTTCATCACCTTCGGTTAGGTTGTATGTGGTCAGAGCAACTTGTTTCAAGGTATCCAAGCCCACCACATCTGCGGTTCGGAAAGTGGCACTTTTCGGCCGTCCGGAAATGGTTCCGGTGAGTTTATCCACCTCCTCCACAGTGAGTCCCTGTTCAATGGCTAGGTTCACCGTTACCATGAGCCCGTATACACCGATCCGGTTGCCGATAAAATTGGGTGTATCCTTGGCATGAACGATTCCTTTTCCTAACACCGATTCCCCAAACTCTATCATGGTAGCATAGGTTTCATCGGATGTATGTTCACCCCGAACCAGTTCCAAAAGTTGCATATACCTTGGCGGATTGAAAAAATGGGTAATCATGAACCGTTTCTTTACATTGTCCGGAAAATTTGCTGTGAGTTGGGTAAGGGGAATTCCGGATGTGTTAGACGTGAGAATGGCTGAATCCTTCAAATGGGGAAGCAGTTTTTGATATACTGATTCCTTGATGTCCAGCCGTTCCGACACTGCTTCCAGAACCCAGTCAACTTCGGCGATCTTTATGATGTCTTTTTCGTATGTGCAAGGGGTAACCAGGTCAGCATTTTTTGGTTTATATAAAGGTGCCGGTTTTAAAGATGTAAGAGATTCCTTCCCCTGCTCAGACAATTCCTGATTTATATCGAAAAGGTATGATCCAATTCCGGCATTGGCGAGGTGTCCAGCCAATTGGGCGCCCATGACACCGGCACCTAATACGGCAACTTTCTCAATATTTTGTGACATTAATTATCCGTGACTTAATTAAACTGAGTGATATAGTTGTACATGACCCAAAAATGGGCACCACTCCCCATCAAGACGAATACATGAAAAAGTTCATGGGCTCCAAAATGCTTTGGAATCAGGTTAGGCTTATCCAACTTATAAATGATCGCTCCGAGTGTATAATATAATCCGCCAATGATAATCCAGACCAAGGCGCCCACTTGGAGGGTCTGAATCATGGGCAAAATGGCGATAACAACCAGCCATCCCATGAATAGATAATAGGTAGTAGAGAACCATTTGGGCAGATTGAACTGGAAGATCTTGAATAAAATTCCAAAGGCTGTTAATCCCCAGATGATTCCAACCAAACTCCAACCCCAGACACCCCGAAGCGGGATTAGGCACACCGGTGTATAAGTCGAGGCGATAAGAACGTAAATCATCATATGGTCCAGCTTTTGAAGAATACGTTCCGTTTTGGGGGAAACCGGTAGCCAATGGTAGAGGGTACTGGTAGTATAGAGGAGAAACATGCCGGTACAGAATATGGAAAATGTGACCACATGCCATGGTTTGAAGGGATCCAAAGAATCCTGGATCAGGAGAAATAATGCCACCACCGCGAAAACGGCTCCGATGCAATGGGTTAGTCCGCCGATGGGATCTTTCAGTTTGGGCATGGCCTAATTTCGCTCAAGGATAGTTGCTATTCCTTGGCCGGTCCCTATGCACATGGTAGCCAACCCTGTATTGGCGTCTTGTTGTTCCATCACATTGATCAACGTGGTCAGGATCCTGGCGCCGGAACATCCCAGCGGATGGCCCAGGGCGATGGCGCCGCCATTTTTATTCACTTTTGATGGATCCCAGCCGCCGTTCCGGATCACATACAATGATTGGGCAGCGAAAGCCTCATTGAGTTCGATCACATCCACGTTATCCATGGACAGGTTGCCTTTATTTAGAGCTTTTTCCGTAGCGGGAAGCGGACCAATGCCCATTTTTCGCCAATCCACTCCTGCAATGCCGCGGCTTCTGATGGTAGCCCGTGCGGTCAAATTCTTAGACTCCGCGAAGTTCCGGCTGGTGATGAGAATAGCTGCCGCACCGATAGAAATGGGACTGGATGTAGCCGGGGTGATGGTGCCATTTTCCAAAAATGCCGGATTCAAACTTTTTATTTTTTCCAAGTCTGGTTCGCGGGGGCCTTCATCTTTTTTAACCATTGCTTCACCGTAAACGTCTATGGGAACGACTTCATTGTTAAAACGCCCACTTGCCCAGGCATCCAGCGCTTTTTGGTGGGATTCAACTGAAAACTGTTCCTGGTCATCACGGGATATCTGGCCTTCCTTCGCCAGGATCTCGGCGGTCTCACCCATGCCAATATAGTATTCCTGTTCTGCCAGCTCCGGATGGAAATCGGGGTTGAATCCGCCCATAGGTATGCTGAACATGTCCTCCACGCCAGCCGCGATTCCTACATCGAAGTCGCCTGATTCAATTTTGGCACTGATCTGGTGCACTGAATCCATGGAGGATCCGCAAAATCGGTTGACCACCGATCCACCGGCTGATTCCGGAATCCCGGCCAGTATAGAAACACCCTTGGCCATGAGCATTCCCTGAGGCCCCTCCGGAAAGGCACAGCCCAAGCTCACATCTTCAATATCGTCCGGAGCAAGGCCAGGGTTTCTTTTCAGTAGTGCTTGGAAGACTTGAGCAGTCAGGTCATCTGGGCGAATGCCCACCAGTTGTCCGTTTTTCACTCCGATAGGGGAACGGAGAGCATCGATGATCACGGCTTCATTCATGGGAAATCCTTATGATTTTTGTTTTTTTATATCTCTCATTAGAATCTACCCAAATTAGAATGGATATGATTTTTGAGTATACATGTATTCCGCCAATTCCTGTTTCAGAGATATGATATCGGTATTTAAGGTTATATGCTCTTCCAGTTGTTTTACAGGAACGGAGATTCTATCTGGTATAGACTCACTGAAAGTTCTGTTTAAACAGCGATTCACAAGCAATTTTATTTTTAGTAAAACATCAGCACAGAAGATACGGGCAATAATAATCGGCATATCAGAATGCCCATTTTTTTGTACTGCAATTTTTGATCTGCCAGTGACAGACCCGGCTGTGTAGATATAGGTAAATATATCTGCTAAAGATTCGCCTAACTGTTGCTCATGTTTAAGGTCCTGGCCAAATTCGCAAAGCGCTTCCTGAAATAACAAAGCTGCTAAACGCTTGGCTGATTCAAGGGCTTTGATTTCCCTGCCAAGAAGTTCCGTTATATCATTGGATGAGTATGTTTTAATATATTCATCCAAATCTTTCAAAAAGTCTCTAAGAGAAATTTCTTCCATTAAGACCTTTTTCATCATATATCCGGAAATAATAGTTCTGTTTATCTCGTTGGTTCCTTCCCAAATTCTGTTAATTCGATCGTCCCTGTAGGCACGGGCAATTGGATATTCTTCAATAAAACCATAACCACCAAATATCTGTAGACACTGATCCACAAAAAAGTCTGATGTTTCGCTCCCATATACTTTTGCCATGGATGCTTCCACAGCAAACCGTTCCATGGCTTTTCCCATTTGCTTATAGAAATCTGGGTCGGTTTCATCGAGATCATCAATAGCATCTTGGATCATGCCAACAATTCGATAAAGCATGCTGTCGCTGGCATAAACCCTTACTGTCATATCTGATATCTTTGATTTTATAGAGTCGAAATAAGCAATAGCCTGGCCAAACTGCTTACGTTCTAATGCATATTTAATCACTAATTCCATACCCAATTTGCAGCCGCCTATTGTGGAAGCAGCCAGTTTGTAGCGGCCTATATTTAATGCGTTGAAGGCAATAGTAGCACCTTTACCGGGTTCATAGAGCAGGTTTTCAACCGGCACTTTTGCATTGGTAAATTTCGCAGACGTGGTAGATGAACCTTTCATCCCCATCTTTTTTTCTTCCTTGCCAATTTCAAATCCTTCTGTCCCTCTTTCAACAATAAATGCAGAAAATTTGTTTCCGTCAATTTGAGCCAGAACGGTAAATACGGTTGCCCAGCTGCCATTACTGATGAATTGTTTTTCTCCATTAAGAATGTAGTATTTGCCATCTTCAGATAGAACTGCATTGGTTTTTGCACTTAATGCGTCAGAGCCGGATGTGGGTTCTGTTAATGCATAGGCCGCAATCCATTCGCCACTTGTAAGTTTGGGTAAATATTTTTCTTTTTGGTGTGGTGTGCCAAAAAATACAATGCCTAAACTTCCAATCCCTGTTTGTACGCCGAAGGTGCATGCAAATGAAGGTGAGCCGCCTGTAGATACCCCTTCTGTGACAATAGTGGACGAAATTTTATCAAGGTCAGTGCCACCATAATTTTCTGGCACATCCATACCGAGGAGGCCTAGATCTCCCATTTGTTTTATAATTGCAAGGCTGAGATCTTTGTCTAACTTGTCTATTTTATCTATGTTGGGCAGTATTTGGTTACGGGCAAATTCCCTGATCATTTCATCTATTTGCCGCTGTTCCTGTGTAAATGTCTCGCGACAGAAGATGGGCTGTGAGCCAACTTTTGAAACGAGCCACTGTCCGCCGGTTTTTATGGATAAGGTTGGATGGTTCATTTCTTTTTCAACAGTGCAAAGAAAATATAATAAAAACTAAGGTTCGAGACGACCCATCCGGCGATATTTTTCCTGATATTTTTCATAAAGCATTTTCTGACGGTCGCTCAGATCTACCTCGCGGCCTTGAATATAAGCTTTCAAAACGTTGGTGGTCATCTCCATTGGTAAATTATCGGCAATAAAAAATGTTGCATCTTTTCCTAAATCCAACGAACCTACCTTATCGTCTATTCCCAGTATTTCAGCTGCGCTCAGCGTGATGGACCGTAATGCTTCAGACCGAGATAAGCCATAAGCAGCTGCCCGCATAGCTTCATTAGGCAGAGTGCGGACATGACCATCATATGGATATCCGGTTTTAGTGGCAAAACAAAAATGTACACCGTTTTGTTTAAGAATGAATGGGGTCTTGTATGGCTGGTGAATGGGTTCATAACGGCGCATTGGTGTGGTAGCAACTGTTTGCAGTATAACCGGGATGTTATGTCTAACCAGCAGATCAGAAATACGCCAGCTATCGCGGCCGCCAACAATTGTAATCTTAAGGTCATGCTTATTGGCCCAGCGGACGGCTGATTCAATCTGTCGAACCTCATTAGCATGTATGAATATGGGTTTTTGTTCGATGATGAAAGGGATCATGGCTTCCAGGCGCAAGTCAGTTTCTTGTAGCTCGGTTGCTTTACGTTTCTTCTGTTTAATACGTTTAAAGTAAGCCCGGACATCCCGAATGAGATAATCCAATTCTCTGATTGATTTCTGAATCTCTTGACGCTGATCTTTTTCAGATTTTTTAACATTTTTGCCATAACGGATCCGCATGTCAGGCCAGTTCAGGTGCAGTGCCGTAGGATGTTTTAGTGTAGCATCTTCCCAGGTCCAACCATCCATCATCATTACCGAGGACTGACCTGAAATACGTCCAGATACTGGTACCGCATTGGCAACAAGTACCCCATTGGACCTTGTTACTGGGATCAGCTCTGAATCAGGATTGTAACTGACATTGGCCCGGACATTTGAATTGATTTCTCCGGTTTCAGCATAGTCCCGAGTCTGGCGCACAAGTCCAATTTCTACTAATCCTAATTGTGTGATTGGCGCTATATATCCAGGCACCACATGTTTATCATAGATATCATAGACATCTGTCTCTGGTGAAGACATGATGCTTTTCTCAATGCTGATAATCTTGCCTTTGGCAAAGAGAATATCATATCCTTCCAGCACGTCACCTGAAACGGTATGCAGAATACCACCCTTTAGGAGAATGGGTCGTTTTTGTTCGGTTCCAGGGATTTGATCGCTTGCCCAGACGGACGCTGTTAATATTATTAAAACAAGTTTTTTCATTATTGCCGTTCCATTGGAAACCGGATATTATCCAATAAATTGCATTGATGTCCCCAATGAGGCGTGTTGGCATTAGGCCTAATGGGTCTTTCTCCTGATCTTTCGGGTGAAGCAAGGATTTTTTGTATTAAATCATTACGCAATTCCTTGTCACGTATTTCCAAATCGGTGTTCTCTGATTTTGAAAAATAGCGTATTCCATCGATCCAGGTTTCTTCCACATGACTGTAGATGGATAAGGGAGGTCCATCCCAGATAACGAAATCTGCGTCTTTTCCCACTTCGAGAGAACCGACCCATTTATCTATTTTTAACTGTATAGCTGGGTTAATTGTGACATACTTTATGGCATCATCTTCTGTAAGCCTACCATACTTCACAGCTTTAATCGCCTCTGTATTTAAGCGTCTTGCTAATTCGTCATCATCTGAATTGAACGATACTACAACGTCATTCCGGGTCATTAATGCACCATTGTAGGGAATAGCATCAATGACTTCATATTTATATTGCCACCAGTCTGAAAATGTGGAAGCACCTGCTCCGTGTTCAGCAATGCGGTCTGCTACTTTATATCCTTCCAGTACATGCTGAAATGTAGCAATCGTAAAACCAAAATCCTCAGCAACTCGGGTCAGCATCAATATTTCATCCTGACGGTACGAATGAGAGTGCACCAGACGTTCACCTTCAAGAATTTCAACTAAAGCATCTAATTCCAGGTTGCGGCGGGGCGGAACCTTTGTACGTTGCATTCTTGAGTTTCGATCGTAGTTCTCCTTTTTGTGCTTATAATCCAGTGCAGCCCGGAAAGCATCTCTAATAACTTGTTCAACGCCCATACGAGTTTGGGGATACCGACCCGTACTTTCCCAGTTAGCCTGTTTTACATTTTCGCCCAAAGCGAACTTGATACCCTGCGGTGCTTCCTGGAAGATTAATTCTTCTGGTCCTTTTCCCCAGCGTAGTTTAATAACAGCGTTTTGCCCTCCGATGGGATTTGCAGACCCATGCAATACATTAGCTGTTGTCAGTCCTCCGCCAAGCTGCCTGTAGATATTAATATCATCTGCATCTAGCACATCTCGGATTCTGACTTCAGCAGTTACATTTTGCACACCCTCGTTAATGGATGCGGCAGCAGAATGGCTGTGGCAGTCGATTAAACCGGGTGTAACGTGTTTACCGGCTCCTTCGATGATCACCGCACTTCCCATAGGTACTGTAATATCCGGTGCTACCTGCTCAATTTTTCCATCTACAAAAAGGATGTCCCATTCTGCCAGCGTTCCATTCGGTCCGCAAGTCCACAGGGTGGCGTCGTTAATCAAGACAGCATTGGGTTTATCGGGAGGGAATTGAAGGCCATAAGCACCTTCCGGATAGACAATGGCTAGATCACTGGGTTTTTCAGGTGTTCGGGGTTTGGGTTCTTTTTTTGCTTTTCGATCCGCTTGGAAAGGCAATTTTTGCCCTGTTGCGTCCAGGATGATACCGGTTATTTGATCTTTGGATAATGTGCCGTTGAAAATTAAAATACCCGAAAAACCAAAAGCGTTTCCTGATACTGAAAATAAAATTGAAGCTTCAAAAATATCCAGGTTCTGGATTTTTATTTTTTCATTTTCTACAGTAATGGTGCCGTTTAGTTTGCCGCGATTATTAGGCATCTTAGGATGGAATGAGGATGCGTCCTTTTTACCTTTACCTGATTTAATGAATTCCAGGTCATATGCGGAGCCGTGGAATTTTAAGGACCATTGGCCTTCAAAATTCAACTTATGGCGAGGAGCAATATAGAATTCCTTTCCGCTGACCCAAAGAGATACTACCCGTGATTTGGGATCAAAATATTCACCATCAACTACGATAAGATTGGCCATGAATCCGGGTGCGATCTTGCCTAATGATTTTTCCATACCCATGGCTTCCGCAGGTTGGGTGGTTAGTGCAGCTAGTGCCAGATCTTCAGGTAAACCGCGATCCAGTACGCGTTGTAAATTGGTTCGGAATTGGGTTCTATTTTTTAGTCCGTGGGTCGTTAGCGCAAAATCCAGACCGGCATTATTTACACGCTGAAGATTATCTGGTGCCAGATCCCAGTGCTTTAATTGTTCTGTCGAATATTGGAGACCAATGTAAGAATCTGTGACCCTTGCTTTAGTGGGAAATTCAAGAGGGAATATAAAAAAAGGTTTCTGTTCCTCAAAAAATTCCAAACGCCTGTACTCGTAGCCACTGCCCAATAGCCAGGGTGTCAGGCTGAATTCTTTCGTTATATTCAGTGCCCTGTGGGCAAAATGTTCATCCCTCGTCAGAAAAATAAAAGGTTTTTTAAGTTGCCGTGACATATCGATGCTTTCAAAGGAAACATTCGAAGGAATGGGTTCATTTTCATCGGGGTATTTTTCAAGAATTTGCTGTGCTTTGCCATACCATTCCGCATCGATAAAGGTTTGTCGTATATGGGCAATAACCCCCAATAGTGAACTCGGATATTCTCTTTCACCCCATCCGCCATATTTGAAATCCATCACCTGAGCTATTGATGATTGGACAGGTTTTGGGGGATCACTAAGTGTTACAAGTCCGGACTGACCCCGAAAAATACCTTTTTTAGGAATAACATGAGCCATTGTAAAACCAAGGGACCGAAATTGTTTAAGGTCTTTTTCTTTGAAGGAAACGTCATCAATGGCCCGATACTCTGGCCGAACCTTAGAACTCCAATGGTCACGAGGGCTTTTTGGCGGTTCTTCCTTTTTGACCTCGACCCAGCTTTCAATAAATCCGGCATAAACATGGGCACCTTCCAGATCGATCTCATATGCATCGTTGGGAAGTTGAATGTACTTGCCGACCTTTTCGATCTGCCCATCGCGAATAATTATATTACCATCCTGAATAAACGTACCAGGTTCGGTATGGATTATAGCATGTGTTAATGCCCATACCCGGGGCGGATTTTTATGGAGAGCCTCAACGGGCTCAGTCTGTGACCATGACAGAAATGGTACCAGCAGAATACATATGAACCGTTTCACTAAAAATTGGGTCCTTTTAATTGATATTTTTCAATAAATGATGTGATATACTGAAATATTTCGTCTACCGAATCAGAAATGTGAAATAGATCCAGATCTTTTTTGGAAATGGTTCCTGCTTCTACTAGGTAATCCCAGTTGATGACCTTATTCCAGAATTCACGGTTATAGAGGACTATGGGTACGCGTTTCTTTATTTTTTGTGTCTGTATCAATGTAAGGAGCTCCATGAATTCATCCAACGTTCCAAATCCGCCCGGCCAGACTATTAGTGCTTTTGCCAGGTAAAGGAACCAGAATTTACGCATGAAGAAATAATGAAATTTCAGTTCCAGATCGTCTGAGATCCATGAATTTCCAGTTTTTTCATTTGGGAGAGATATTGTCAGTCCCATTGAAATCCCATCAGCCTCTTTTGCTCCTCGGTTAGCTGCTTCCATGATACCGCCACCGCCGCCTGATGTAATGATATAGCGGTGTTTAGTTCCTTTGAGGCTTTTGCTCCAACGGGTCAGTTTGAATGCCAGCTCTCTAGCACTTTCATAATACTGACTCATTTCCAGATCTTTTTCCAGACGTTTTCTTTTTGATTTAGAAATAGAATTAGGAGCATTCAGTAAGGCTTTCTCAGCGTCAGCCTGAGATTTTATCCTAGCAGAACCAAAAAATACGATAGTATCAAAGATTTTATTCCGTTTTATTTTTCGTAATGGACCATAATATTCGGATAAAATACGTACAGATCGCCCGTCAGGACTCCCCAGGAAATCCCGGTGGAAATAAAACCGGTCTTTTACCACATTTTTTGCCATGAACTAATCCTCGGATCAGGAAGGGCGGAAATTAAAACAATTTTTACCCTTGCCAAGCCGGAAAGTCTATTTTGCTAATTTTAAGAATATTTGATGAATTGAGAATTCAATTGCTTGATTGACGAAATTCATTCGAGGTATTTTCATCCAATGTTCTTGAGACACTTACTGCTGGGAATTCTTATATTTTCCTGTGCGCCGCCCCCAGAACCGCCAAAACCAGTTATTATGCCGCCTATAAAATCATCCCAACCTGATTTTTCATCAAAGACGCTTTTTGGACAGGGGCTTATGACGGAATATGAAATATGGGAATTTTTACGTGAAAAACCTTCCGAATCGATTGTACTGGAAACACTGGGCCTTCCAGATTCGGTTTGGCTGGATGATAATAACTCTACGAAATTTCTCTACTATTTTATTTCTGAGTATCAGGATTATAATACGGTGGAAGTTGATGCCCAAACAAACCTGGTATCCGGATTTGAATGGGACTAGGAAATAGATTGAATCTTTCTTTATCAGGTAAACGGGCCATTGTATGCGGAAGCACCAATGGCATTGGAAAAGCAACTGCTGATAAATTAGCGGAACGTGGTGCAGAAATTATTTTAGTTGCCCGTGATCCGAAAAAACTTGAAAAGACTCTTCATGATTTGCCGGATGAAAACAACCAAACTCATATTACAGTTTGTGCGGATTTTAATTCACCAGATGAATTAAAAAACCGTATATCGAGATTATCTGATCCTGTTCATATATTGGTGAATAATTCCGGAGGACCACCTGGTGGCGCTTTGATAGAAGCAAAGGAAGAAGAATTTAGACTGGCATTTGAACGGCACCTGATTTGCAATCAGATCCTGGCACAAGAAATTGTTCCAGGTATGAAAGAATTAGGATTTGGACGTATTATAAACATTATTTCAACTTCCGTTATACAGGTGATTCCTGGTTTAGGTGTCTCAAATACTATTCGTGGTGCGGTGGCAAACTGGGCACGTACATTAGCGTTGGAATTAGGATCATTTGGAATAACGGTGAACAATGTTCTGCCAGGATATACCGATACAAGCCGACTGCAATCGCTAGGAGAAACACGGGCAAATGAACAGGGCATAAGTCTAGATGATATACGCAGCGAATGGACTAAGTCAGTGCCATTAGGCAGGATCGGAACACCAGAAGAGATCGCAAGTGCGATCGCCTTTCTGGCATCAGATGCTGCAGGGTATATTAATGGAGCGGACATACCAGTCGATGGTGGGCGAGTAGGTGCATAATGGAGAAAATAACCAATTTTATTAACGGCCAGTATATTGAACCATCTAACGGAAAATATCTTGATGTGTTTGAACCTGCTACAGGAAAAGTTTATGCACAGGTTCCAGCATCAGGCTTAGCTGATGTTAATAGAGCTGTTGAAGTTGCCCAGGCAGCTTTTGATAGTTGGTCGAATACATCATTAGTAAACCGTACAGCTATTTTAAACCGTATTGCCGAAAGATTACAGGAACGCCTGGATGAAATGGCAGATTATGAGTCCCGTGATACCGGGAAACCCATTTCTTTGGCCAGGTCCGTAGATATACCAAGGGCCATTACCAATTTTAGGTTTTTTGCCGGATATGTTAAATCTTTTGAATTAGAAACTATTCTTGAAGGTGATAACTCTTCAAACAGAGTAAACAGAAGTCCCCTAGGAGTAGTGGGGTGTATTTCACCTTGGAATCTTCCTTTATATCTTTTTACATGGAAAATAGCACCGGCACTGGCAGTTGGGAACTGTGTTATTGCAAAACCATCAGAAATAACTCCCTATACTGCTTTTAAGTTTGGAGAAATTTGTCAGGATGCAGGTCTCCCGCCAGGCGTTTTAAATATCATTCATGGCCGTGGTGATTCTACTGGTGATGCGTTAGTAACCCACCACCAAGTCAAAGCGATTTCCTTTACGGGTGGCACGGCTACAGGAAAAACCATTGCTGGAAAAGTTGGACGAATGTTTAAGAAGTTATCTTTGGAAATGGGTGGTAAAAATTGTTTTAATTTCCGCCCTTCCTGATCCGA
>DTUG01000082.1 GCA_012964275.1 Fidelibacterota bacterium
GTCCAACTCGTAGTAGTCTTACTGCATCCTGCTATAAAGAAGATTAAACTGATAAGGATGGTACGTTTCATATTTTTTCCAATCATTGATTTGGATTCCATTCACCTATAGCCACTGCAGGGATAAAATCATCCAATCCTGATGGTGGGAACTGTATTGTTTTATCCTGCTCTGCACTCATATAAGCCGTCATAAGTAACTCTGTTACTGCCACACCATCACTGAAATTTTCTTCGGGACGTTTTCCTGCTAAAAAACTTTGAACCATGTGGCGGTTTTCAGCCGTATATCCATAGGCGTCCGTCTCGCTACTGACCACGGGCATTTCTCCTGATTCTGCATTTTGTTTCTCAACCAGGTCTTCTCCTTCTGCACCGGCTACTTTACGGCTGAAAAATACCTTAAGATCGGAGTCCAGGGTGTTCACAAACATGGAATATTCAGGGCCAAATAATTCCATACTTAACCGCAATCCGGCACCAACAAAACACCATGATGTGGTGGTTTCCACCACCAGTCTTTCGCCATTTTCATCTTTATACTCAATCAATGACCGGGCAAAATCTTCTGCCGGCCTTTTCAAATAATCCGTTTTACCGCTACTGTTATCAGCGAGAATCTGGGCATATTCCGGTCGCTGCCATTTCAGGCAGGAAGCATAAGCATTTACACTCACGGGAGTAATGGAATTCCGGCTGGCTCCCGGGGCAGTCAGCATAAAGCGGGCTTCCTCTACTGAGTGGCACATCATATCATTCAGGACACCACCGCCTTGCAGTTCCCCTTCCCAAAACCAGGACATATGGGGACCACTGTGTTCTTCAGCAGAACGTGCCAGATACGGTCTTCCAGTTGTGGCGGCACCGCGAGCCCAGATGATCTCCTTGCCTCTTGTGACCGAGGGGGCAAATACCTGGTTTTCCAGATACCCATCCAGCAGATCCACCTTTTGAGCCAGTTCCAGCATTTGTTTTGCTTCAGCCATATTTCGACCCAAAGGTTTTTCGCAGGTTACCCCGATCAGTTCACCCTTACCGGACTCGATGGCTGAAACTATTTCTTCCATCACTTCGATCCTTGTAAAATTTGGAGCACAGATCCACAGCGCATCGATATCAGGACTGGCAATCATTTCCGTGATGCTATCATATACCGTAGCATTGCCTACACCCAGTTCACGCGACAAAGCAGAAGATTCTTCTGCAGAAGTTCTGGTCTTTGACATAATGCCCAGAATATCGCAATCACGAACACCAATCATAGATTGAATATGAAATCGGGTAATAAAGCCGCCGCCGATAAAACCAATGCCAAGTCGTTTCATGTTATGTTCACACAGAAACCTCTTTTGGCAACTGGTCGCGAAATGACATAAAGAAAAAGATCGCCGTTGCTAACCCTATTGCTGAGACGGTGTACCATAAATTTGAAAAGCTAAAAACACCGGAGACAGTATAAATATTCTGCAAGTAACCAGATAGCCAGCCGCCAATTACAGGTCCCCCACCCAGGATAATAATACCGAATATGGTTTGGGCAGAATGCCGAACATCTTCATCAGCAAGCTTATCTACATAAATGTAGGCAGCGGCAAAAAAGAAGGCATAGCAGAACCCGTGAAAAGCCTGGCTGACAACCATGACCCATACCGGGAGTGCATCTGTTCCAAAAATGGCGTAGCGCATGAAATAGGCCGCAACACCGATCGTTATCACCTTATGGAAGCCCATCCTTTTCAGGAAAAATCCTAAATAAGCCATGGTGAGTATCTCTGCGAACTGCCCAATGGTCATAGCCGGTCCAATTTGACTATCCAGGATCCCAATGTGGGAAAGGAAGGGCCCTGTTTGGAGAAAATAGATCTGGTGTATCACACTCACTGCGAGACTGGCGATCACCAGTGTTGTAAATGATGATAACCGAAAAAGTTCAAATGCTTTCTTAAAGGCCAATTTTTCCACTGCGTCGCGCTTCGGCGGTGTGTGGGGCAATAGAAAACAAAATGCTCCATAGGTGATGGAGATCAATCCGGAGAATTTCAGCGCATCCGCCAGACGGCTGGTAACATCAGGAAGCTCCGCTCCAACAATAAATGGCGGCATCCACTGAAAATGAAGACCCTGCTGCAGCCAGATCATAGGGAAAACCCAGCTGGCAACTATCCAGCCGATGGTGCCCCAAACCCGGAGCTTTGGAAAATCATTTTCCGGATCACTTATATGGGCAAACGTAATGGAATTGGAAAGGGCCAGGGTAGGCATGTATAACACACTGTAGATAATGGACAGAATCAGCCAAGCACTGTACTCAGTTTGGTAAGCTGTAATAAATTTAACTGCACCACCAACGGTGACCAAGATAGCCAAAATATGTTCAGTGCTGAAATATCTGTCAGCAATCTGACCGGCAATAAAAGGTGCTGCAACAGCTCCGATAGATCCTGCCAATCCCAGAGTCATACCAATTTGCGAGCCAGTAAATCCCAAGCCTCCTTCTGCTGTTGTTGCAGAAAGGTAACGGGCTATAACTGGTAGCCATGCACCCCAGAGCGCATACTGGAGGAACATCATCGCTCCCAGGCGGGAGTTATTAGACATTCTGTGAATCACGTGATTCGCTTTAGATCAATTTACGATTAATGGGGTCCCATTCAATTCTGCGCCCCTGCAGATAAGATTCGGTAGCCATATGACAGGCCACCGCTTCATGCAATGCAACTTCGATATTGCATTTTGGCTGTCCACCGCTTCTGATTGAATCAAGCCAGTCTTTGATATGAAGATGAGTTGGATCAACCCGTTTGCCATCTCGGTATGTATACAACAGCCCTTTACTTGCAAAATACTTGGATGTTGCAGAGGTAACACCATCAATTTGTTTGGACCCCGGTGAGTAAGTGTAAATCGGATACTGCGTATTGATGATACCGCTTTCCAGACGCTCTTTATAACGGGTTGATTCTGGATCAGCCTTCACAATAAAACCATGAACAGACCCGCCTCCGCTTTGGCCTCCCATCTGCATGGTTGCATCATGCCCCATTATTCGATTTCCACGGGGATCATTACTTGAAAGTGTTGCGCTATAAAGAACGGTCAGATCTTTATCTGGATATTCGAAAGTTGCATTCCAGACATCCGGGACGTCTCTACCATCTTTGTAATAATATATTCCTCCTGATGATGATGCGTATTTTGGGATGCCTAGGTCCATCATTTGATTTATGGCATCAAAATCATGAGATAATAGATCGCCCG
>DTUG01000083.1 GCA_012964275.1 Fidelibacterota bacterium
TCTGGGAATACCCGGAATGAGCTAAAATCGGGTAAGTATCTTCACCAGCAATCCAGGGTGAATCCTTAAAAATATCCTCGGCATTAAATTCTGATTGATGGGTATTTATCCTCGACATTGTAGAAGCGTGCCAGTCAGTTTTATAATCAGTACCGATAAAATGAGATTCAGCTGCATTGGCACCATAATATACATAATCGTCATCTTCTGTCCATTCTTCCAAGTCTGGACCGTAATCATAAAAATCAAAACTACTTTCGCGGCTGATTAATTTAGGTCGCAGTGCCCAGGGATAAATAAACCCAATACGCGTGCTTGAATTATTAGGGTCCAATTCACCAAAAGTACTTAATATGATTTTATGGTTTTCATGATCAAACATAAATAGCCTATCGGAATCAAATTCTTCCAATGATGATTTTTCATTATCGGGAAGATAGACCCCTTCATCATTGCCCAAATCAAAAAGAAGTCCCTTAAATACAGTGTCGCCGGAAGTTGGATACCAGGCTTCATAGGCATTGGTTGATGACCATAAACTATATTTTGGAATGCCTTCTTCATCCACAACGGTTTCAAGGATCTCCCAAGTGTAATTCGCTGTATTTGAATGACCCGGGACCCCTGCAATAAATGAAACTGCCGGCAAATAAGAATAATCACCCCAGATACCGGAAGGATGAGTATCCCAATTGATAAAACTACCGTAATTGGTAATGGCTGTTTTGACACGTCCCTGATCTACATATCCTTTGGCACGGTCGCCCATGGGATTAGGAGGGAATGGATTATCGCCGATCTTTGCGGCGCTCGATTGACGAAATGGATCAATACTGGGCTTATGTTGCTGCACATAGGTCCTATCTATAGCAAGTAATGAACTCAAGAGTAAAATATTAAAAAGATTATTATATTTCATTTGGTTCAATCGAAATCCATTCTGACAAAAAAGTTAATTTCTCGAGGGGATGACAACCGCCAAGGCCTGTCATAATAAGCACTGGATTTATTTGCATATTTACCTTGACCACTGGGGTCCGTACCGGGAAGCCCTACATAATCGGTATAATAGGTTCCCGGATCATCAGGTTTACCTGTCATTGCATAAACATCGATGGGATTTCGTATGTCCAGGACATTGAAAACATTCAACCCTAAAGCAATTTTATGATTCATGACCTTGAAATATTTAGACAATGAAATATTTACATTCTTATTACCGGGCCCCCGTTTAGAATTACGATTTCTTTCATCTGCCACAGGATCTTTTCCACGAAAAATGATGGGAGTATAAGGGTACCCGCTTTGGTAATTAGCAGTTAACCCCGCTTGGATTCCGAATGGTAGAAAGGTGTAGGCATAATAGGTTAAACTATGTGGCCGATCGAAATAAGTGGTAAACTCTTGGCTCGGGGCGTCTACGTATTGCCCACTGATACTGGCCCAGGCATATTCGCTGTTTGCTTTGGAGATCGAGTATGAATATTGAAGCTGGGACCCAAAAAATGCTCTTCGCCATTCAAGCGTTAAATCAAGTCCTCTCGCTGAACCATAGTCTCCATTGGTGGAAATTTGGTAGGAATAAACTCCGGAACGTTCATGGGTAAAACGTGTCATTTGGTCCATGTCCCTAACCCACGCTGCCAAAGAGTAGGCCCAACTTTCCCCCACTTGTACGTTAAAGGCCACAGAATAATCTTGCGTTCTTTCTGCGCCAATAGTTGCATTCCCAACCTGACCTTCTCCCTCTTCGAATAATGCTTCTGGATCTTCGAGCCTGTTTGTATTCAGGTAAATACTTTGGTATACCGGTGTTTGGTAGTATAAGCCATAATTAAATGTAAAGGTGGATTTATCTGTAATCACATGGCTGAACCCAAGACGTGGACTAATCTTATAAAACCAACCAGATTGTTCCAGAAATACCTTTTGACGAGGAAGCCCGGCAATATCGGAGTAACTCTCATCATCTTCCCAGGTATTATTATCATTCAAATCAGAATAAAAATAAGGATGACCGGGACTATAGATTCCTAGAGAATCCTGCAAGGGTGGTGGTACACCCCAGATCTGCGTATTATAGTTTACCATATCAATCCGGATTCCATAATTAATCACCATCCAGGGTACTTCGAATGTATTTTGGACATAGGCCGAAAATTCTTCTGGTTCACGAAATTCATCCCATTTACCATTCTTATTTGCATCTGTAAACTTTTCGCCTTTATCCCAGCGGCCGTTACCTTCACCTTCGTCCGCTTCTAAATAATCAGAATCTCCAAGAACCTTACCATCAGGACCCGTATCTTCCCAGTATTCAGCAAATGTTTGTATAAAGGCACCAGCACCGAGCCATGGCTGCTGGACTTCATAAAAATTTAGCTTATGGTATTTATAGTCTATACCGGTTCTCACTTTCCATTTATCAGTGATCTGTGATGTGAGATCAACCCGTATTTCATCTGTAATAGCACGAGAATCTGCATAAAAAACATCGTGACCGCCAAATGTTCGGCCCTCATCCCAGGCAATACCGCCTTGAGCGTAATTAGGCATATAGTAATAAGGATTTGGAGTTCCAGGAATAAAACTTTGATTTATTGGTGCATTAAAGTATCCTGGCGCATTTTGATAGCGAAGTTCTATAGAACGATAATCATAAAAAAGCTCCGGGTCTTCGTACATTTCCGGCTCAAGCCAATAGCTGCCATCCCGCTCGAGTAATGGTTTGATCAATTCCGGGCCATCCCACAAACCATTTCCGTTAGTATCTGTAAAGTCCTCTCCCACATCCCAAACACCATTCCCATTTTGATCTCTAAAATTCTCTGCCAATTCCCAGCTATATAAACCAGGATCTGCACCATGGTACCAACCGGTGCGTCCATCTACATTGGTATATCGAATTGTATCACCATCTTCCCCAATACTATAAGGAATCACTTTTCCATTCTCTGGATCAGAGATATCTTTATAGCCAGCTGGATGGCGCCATTCAAACCAGTTTGGATACCCATCTTTATCATTATCTCGCCAGCGAACTCCCTGGAATTGATCCTGTGTAAACCTTGATGTCCTTATAGTATAAAATGTTCTTTGGGTTAGGGAGTGATTTACTTCAAAATTAAATCTATAAGTATCCCGAAAAAGTTCATTTCGCCCTTCATCCCAATACAAATACGTTGGATTAAAAGATTGACGATGGTTCCCAACCTGCCAATAGGC
>DTUG01000084.1 GCA_012964275.1 Fidelibacterota bacterium
ATCAGTCTACAATATGATGCTATAAAAAAGAAAGATTTAAAGAAAACAAAAACTCTTTCAATTCCATATTATTTAAGGTGTAACAGGGAAAGTAGTAGGGCACAGGTTTGGCTTGATAATCAATATTTTTTTAATCTTAAAGGATATACTAAAAATATTAATAATTATTCAATCGGGAAAAATAGCCAAAGAGTTGGTTTCATTAAATCCAAAAAATTAGAAGTATTATATAATCCGAAGTACGGTAACATACATTATACACTTAATGGTAAAACTCCAAATAAGAAATCCTCAGTCTATAATGGTAAAATGGAGATTAACGATACAACACAATTTTGTTATAATTATTTTCTTAATGATAGGCCAATTGGCGTGAAAAAATTAGCATATTTTGAAAAATTAATGTTTTACGAAGGCTTGACCAATTTGAAAAATGTTAAACCGGGATTGAAACGTATAACATATACAGGCGATTGGGGTGAATATAAAATACTAGAGATGCGAAAAGTTCATACTTCAGATATATCAAGAGATATTATTTTTCCAAAACTGGAAAAAGATCAAAAACTTCTGGTCAGTTATACTGGTATAATAAAAATGAAAAAAACACTCTTGTATATCTTTCAATTAAAGAGTGCCATTGGATTTAAAATTTTTATAGCAGGGCAAAAGATTATAGATAAAGAACAGACCCAAGGAATGATTACTGCTTCTGGTGAGATTGCACTAAAGAAAGGATATCATCATTTTCGTCTTTTAGTTGTAATCTATGAAGGTTTTCAAAGGGTAAAACAAAATAATTTTTCAATCTCTTATGGAAAACCTAATTCAAGATTAATTGGTATAGGTGAATTTCAATTCTTTCATAACTAACCTCCAAAAATATATGGGGCAAAACTATGGGACACTCTAAAAATTATATTCTAATTGGATTCATTGGTTTCCTAATTGCAGACGAGATACCTGATGGTGCAGGATATGCTACCTGGGACTATAAAATACATAATGTAGGGCAGGTCGAGCAGGTTATAACAAATATGGGATATTTAGGGTTTCACTGTCCCGTGCCCGGTGGACACATCCAGCAAAAATGTGTTTACCCAAAAGGGAGTTCCAATAGTTTTTTATATTCTGGAGGAATGTTCAATGTCGTCGGAATTAGAAATGGTCAAAAACTTTGTTCAACATCGGATGCCTGGTCTGCCATCCTTTTGATGATTTTATCCTTTTTGAATATTATGCGATTCCTAAATATGAAATTGAAGATGCTTATTTCTTTTATTATGCTGGCGTGCAGTTACAAACAGGGACTTCAACTAATGGTTTTGATAATTTGGTTTATTATGATGAAGATCGACGCATGCTTGTAGTTGATGATCAACCTGGTGGTGGTGATGACGAAATTGGACTCATAGGTTACATAATATTTTCCCCAGATGGCTATGATTCAGAAGAGTTAGACTGGACTTTTAATAATGATGTGGCAATGAGCCATCATGATGCTGATCAATACGATATAACATCGGCTGGTATTTCACAACCATCCATGGATGGTTGTAATGGTGCACGTGGTTGCGGGAGAGTAGCCTTTGGTCCACTTGATCTATCCCCTGGTGATACAGTACACTATTTTGTTGCAGAAGTTTTTGGTGAAGATATAGATGATTTCGAAGAAAATGCAGACAGAGTGATCGCACTATTAAATAATGATTTTAATACCCCTGGTCCTCCTCCTCAACCTGAGTTCAGGGTTGAAATAGATAACCATACCGCTATAATCGATTGGTCTATAACTCCAACGGGGACTAACCCTGAAACATATCAGGATCAATACAGAATGGATAATGAACCACAGCCATTTGAAGGATATAGATTATACAAAAGCAACTATAACAAAGATGGCCCCTATACCATGCTTGCAGAGTATGATATTGCTGGCAATGGTCTTTTTCAGGATGCAGGTTTGGAGTATCAATACACAGATGTTGGTCTGCTGAATAATTTTGAATATTTTTATTCTGTTACTGGATTTTCAAAAGAAGATGCGGTAGTTGGTTTTTTATCTCAGGAATCAAGCGTGAGTGGTAACGCACAGGTTGTGATCCCAGGGACAGGAACCCCAGAAACGGTTGGCCAGGTAGCAGTGGTACCAAACCCCTATCGCGGTGATATTTACTACCATACATTTAATCCACCCTGGGAGAGGCCATCTTACTATGGAGGTGTCTGGGTTGAGCAGGACCGAAGAATTCAGTTTATTAATTTACCTGAAAACTGCACTATGAAGATTTATACGGTTTCAGGAGATGAAATAAAAGAAATAAAGCACAACGATGCGACCAGGGGTTTTGAAGATTGGAATCTGACATCATCTGTAGGACAAACTGTTGCTGCAGGTATTTATCTTTTTACTGTGGAAGATAATAATAACGGAGAAATACAAACGGGCAAATTTATAATTATAAAATAGTTCACTAGATTGAGCGCTCCTTCGTATAATTTTTTTTTACTTTGCTATTTAAAAGGTCATAAAAGCTTAATTTTTAAAATATTAATATGAAGATTAGAGAGAGAGTAATAGAAGAGTTTACTAACCAATTTAAAAATTCCCCTGATCACATTGTACGTGCCCCCGGCCGTGTTAATTTGATAGGTGGGCATACCGATTACAATGATGGTTTTGTACTACCAATGGCAATTGATCATTCCATCTGGATTGCACTTAGACCACGAAGAGATCGACGAGTATTATTGCGTTCTTTGCAGTTTAATTCATCGGCAGATTTCTCATTAGATAATATCCAGCATACCAAGGGATGGCAAGGGTATGTTCAGGGTATTGCCTGGGTACTACAAAAAAATAAATTTGAGATCAGGGGCTGGGAAGGAATACTCTCTGGAGATGTACCAATAGGAGCTGGATTATCTTCATCTGCAGCATTAGAACTTTCACTATTAAAAGCTTTCTATGCGATCTCAGATTATAAATGGGATGGTGCATTAATGGCAAAATTTGCGAGACAGGCAGACAATGAATGGGTAGGCGTACAATCGGGAATTATGGACCAAATGATTTCTGCCCTCGCAAAAAAGAATCATGCGATGCTGATAGATTGTCGCTCTTTATCAACAAAATTTGTACCACTACCAATATCAGAAGAACTTGGTTTTTCCCCAGGCCT
>DTUG01000085.1:0-553 GCA_012964275.1 Fidelibacterota bacterium
TTTTTCCCACATTAACACGTTTCCGTATTGGTCTGATATGGTAACGTGGGTATTATTAAATGTCGATTTGATATGAGCAATAGCGTTAGCATCTACTGATTTTTTCTTTTTCTTTTTTGGTTTTAGGTTTTTTCCGTCCAAAATTTTCTCCCTATTAATTAATATCTATACAAGTGATTTTTTACCAAGACCAATGGTGCGTTTCTTACCTTTACGAGTACGGGCATTAGTTTTTGTTCGCTGCCCATTTGCTGGTAGTCCGCGACGGTGACGAATTCCACGATACGATCCTATATCTTTTAAACGCTTGATATTCATAGCATTAAAAGACCGTAGTTGACCTTCAACGTCTATTCCCAAGGAAGTGATCACATCGCGAATTGATACAACCTGTTTTTCCGTCATGTCCTGGACTCTTTTATCCGGGCTCACCTTTGCTTTTTTGCAAATAACCTGGGCTGTTTTTAACCCTATTCCATGGATATAGCAAAGCGAATAGGTTACTTTTTTATTTCGAGGAATATCTATACCGACTATACGTGCCATACGAATT
>DTUG01000085.1:619-3179 GCA_012964275.1 Fidelibacterota bacterium
ATCTTGCATTTGGCACATATTTTCTTCACAGATGGACGTACTTTCATGATCTTCTACTTCTTTCGGTAAATAATTCGACCTCTATCCAAATTATATGGACTGATCTCCAGGGTGACAACGTCGCCTGGAAGTATTTTAATGAAATGCATCCTCATTTTACCACTGACATGGGCTAATACTATATGTTTATTCCCGCCTATCTCTATCTCGACACGAAACATGGCACTTGGTAAGGTTTCCTTAATAATACCATCAATGGTTATCGGCTTTTCCTTAGCCATGAGATGTTCCTAAACTCAAAATATGCGGGCCGTCAGCCTTTATGGCAACAGTGTGCTCATAATGGGCTGATACCTTACCGTCTTTGGTCAATATTGTCCATCCATCCTGTGCTGTATAAACTTCCTTTTTACCAATGTTAATCATGGGTTCAATCGCAATGCACATCCCAGCATGAAATTGATATCCGTTTTTTGGTGTTCCATAATTAGGGATTTGTGGTTCTTCATGCAACTGTGTTCCAATACCGTGGCCCACTAATTCCCTCACAACAGAGTAGCCATTTGCTTCAGCATGTGACTGCACAGCATAGCCAATATCACCTACAAAGTTACCTGGTATCGCTTGTTCAATACCTTTCATTAAAGATTCTAAGGTTACGTCCATCAGTTTTCGCTTTTCATCATCAACATTTCCAACAGCAAATGTTCGTGCATGATCACCATAATATCCATCAAGCTCAGCTCCGCAATCAATACCAACGATTTGGCCATCCTGCAAATATTCTTCACTTGGTATTCCATGCACCACCGCATCATCCACAGATATGCAGAGTGTTGAAGGATATCCCATGTATCCTTTAAATGCAGGGCGTGCTCCACAGGACAGTATAAAATCTTCAGCTTTGGTATCTAAATCAAGCATGCGTACACCAGGTTTAACATACTCAGACAACATTTCCAGCGTATCAGCTACAATCTGACAGCTTTGGGCAATGATATTTATTTCGCGGTCAGAACGCGTATATACCATCACATCCTCCGCCGTCCGCGAATGCGTCCTTTAGTCAAAAATCCATCATAATGCCGCATCATTAGATGTGATTCCAATTGCTGTAATGTATCCAGCGCTACTCCTACAATGATTAATAGACTGGTACCACCAAAAAATGAGGCCAGGTCATACCCAACATCCATCGTCTGCATTAATATGTAAGGGAAGATAGCAACTGATGCTAATGCGATCGAACCTGGTAATGTAACTCGGGTTAAAATATTATCGATAAACTCAGCTGTTTTTTTGCCCGGACGAACACCGGGAATAAATCCGCCCTGTTGCTTCATGGTTGAAGATACCTGAACAGGATCAAATGCAATAGCAGTGTAAAAGTAAGTGAAAAACACAATCATCAAACCGAAAACAAACCAATAAAATGGATGTTCAAAAGAAAACCAACGCATCATTCCGGCGATAAAATCACTGTCTCCGAAAAAAGTTGATATCGTGCTGGGAATAAACATAATCGATTGGGCAAAGATAATCGGCATAACCCCAGCTGTATTTACTCTAAGAGGGATGTGTGTATTTTGCCCCCCGTAAACTTTTCGACCTACCACGCGCTTCGCATATTGCACTGGTATCTTCCGCGTACCCTGTGTCAGTAACACAACAAAACAAATGACCAAGAACATGATACCGATCAATACAACTTCAGACAATAAATTTCGAACTTCTTCACTGACAAGTGTGATCTCAGTTATGATAACATTAGGTAACCTGGATATTATTCCAACCATGATAACGAGGGATATACCATTGCCAATCCCGTTTTCAGTAACGCGTTCTCCCATCCACATCAGAAGAATTGTACCGGTCACCATGCTCACAATTGCAGTGAATACAAATAATAAACCTGGATTCACGACGACTTGAAGTTCCCGTTCCAGAAATACGGTAACACCATACGACTGCATGGCGCAAATAAAAACAGTACCATACCGAGTGATCTGTGTTATTTTTTTCCGACCAGCTTCGCCTTCCTTCTGTAATCGCTGAAAATAGGGAAGAACTGATCCCATCAATTGAATAATAATGGATGCTGATATGTATGGCATAATTCCCAAGGAAAACAAAGATGCCTTCTGAAAAGCACCACCGACAAACATATTGAATAATCCAAATAATGAATCCTGAAACCGGTCAAATGCACCTGCCAGAGCTTCAGAGTCTATACCAGGAATTGGAATGTGGGCACCGAGCCGTACTACGATGAGTATTCCTAACGTATAAAGTATACGTTGGCGTAACTCAGGAATACTGAAAATGTTTTTTATTTTATCTATCATAGTACTATTGCTGATCCGCCAGCTTTTTTAATCTTATCTTTTGCTGACGCGCTGAAAGCACTTGCAGTGACATCTATTACGGTATCTAATTGACCATCGCCCAATACTTTTATTGGTTTCAGGGTAGAACGAATCAGACCATTATCAAACATAACACTAGCATCAACTGTATTCACTTCTAACTTTGCAATATCTCTTAAATTGACAATCTGGAA
>DTUG01000086.1 GCA_012964275.1 Fidelibacterota bacterium
TCAAGGATGGCTATATAATCATCTTCCCGGCTGTTATCATCTTCAAAATTCAGCAAATTATACGTCATGATGCGAGCGGTGGATGCAAAAATAAACGAAAAGAATAAAAAAAAGCTCATTAGAATACGCATTATGCTTCAATAATTGCTTCAATAGAGCCAATGTCTATATTACGGTGGTTTCTTAACGTTTTTGTTTGAAACCTGTTCAAGTTTAATAACTCTTTTTTCGATAAAAGATCCAAGTGTTTTAAAAGAGTCAAAGTTGCCAAGGGCATGGACCGGTGAGATCCATCAAGAACCTTAAGTGCAATACCAATACCGCCCCCGTTTTCTTTTTTGAGGGTGATACCACGTACAGCTTCACCACCGACTTTGGTAACCCCTCTTCCCGCCAACGCCTCAATAAACAGGGTATCAAACTGATCCCTGCCGGAAATATTGTACGGATAGGCAACCATAGCATTATAAACTCGATCCAGTTCTGGAAATTTTCCCATAGACATTAACTGAAAAAGTCGTGCGATTATCTCTAATGTAAGGAAAGGTGTAGGCGCCGAACAGCCGTCTATACTTGTCGGGATCTTATTCAAGCCGGTATAATCTTTCAGCAGCTGAATGATCGCCTGCTGAACTGGGTGGTCTAACTTCGTATATCCCGCAGGGTTACCAACAAGATGCTTCGCTAAAGCCAACATGCCAACATGCTTTCCGCTGCAATTATTATGCAGGGCATCCGGTTCTAATCCATTCTTTATTTGATTATAGCGTGTGGCCTTATCTGCCGGTGGATGAGCACCACATTCAAAATCACTCACATTAAATCCCAGTTTATTAAGCATATTTTTTACGGTTTGTGTATGAATATCTTCTCCCAGGTGTGAGGCGCACATTAACGCAATCTCATCATCGGTAAATCCAGCCGCATCCACGGAGCCTTCCCGGATCGCGGCAGCGGCTTGGAAGGGTTTTAGGGATGAACGGATACAGGTTAAATAATGGGGATCACCCGTCGAATAAATAATATCGCCGGATTCATCCACAACAACAGCAAAAACCACATGTATACTTTCGGTAAATTCACCACGGGTAACTTTGCATAAGATCGCCATTATTCTTAATTCACAAGTTTCGATACAAATTCAAATTTAAACCCTCTCTTCTGCAGTTCTGGTATCTGTTTTTTTAATACAGCTAACGTTTCAGCTTTAACATGCCCTATTCCAATGGCTATACCATTCCTTTCTGCCACATCAGTTAATTGTATCAGCTGTGAATATATTTTTTCTTCATCCAATACATTATCTAAAAAAATATTCCGCCGATTCGTTGGCACATCGAACTCCCGCATTGTTTCCTCCGCTAACGTATTGATCGTAGTGCGACTATCAATAAAAAATTTATTTCTATCTTTTAATACACCGGCGAACGTTTTCATAACACGATAAGATTCTGTGGCTCTAGAGCCTTGGTGATTATTCATGCCATTTGCTACAGGAATATGGTCCAAAGCTTCTTTCACTCTTCTTACCAATTCTTCCTCTTGGAAGTAGGTCATAAGGACAAATTCTTCCTCACCGATCGTTCTACCGGTATTTTCCATGGGCATATGAACAATGACCTCATAGCCAGTCGATACCGCTTTATTTGAAAACGATTGGCTATATTCATGACCAGGAATGACGGCAAAGGTTAGTCTGGCTGGGAGATCCAAAAACCCATTTGAAACATCATCGTTCCGGTAACCAAAATCATCGATAATCAATCCAATGACCCCGCGCATAGGGGGAGGATGTGGTGGTTCCGGTGGTTTTCGTTCTTCTGTTAAATCCGGTTCCTCGATAATTTCCTTCGCATCGACCGCTAACTCATCCTTCAATTTATCCAAATGATCTTGCTGCCTCTTCAAAACAATTAAAAGGACAACAACAAAAAGTGTTAATAAATAAATAAGAGGGCTACGGTAATCCGGTTTTGTCAAGGCAGGCGGACGCTCATGCTAATAGTATGGGGGATTCCAATGGTTTGTGAACTAAAACGGATAGCATAAAAAACACCGTAGCGCCCCAGTTGTAATCCCGTACCGATAGAAACAAACGATGTTTGATCTGTAAAACTGGTACCAGTTAAAATATGGAATTGATTCCACCGAAAATTATTTCCAAATGAAAATTGCCAAGTTTGCGGTAAAAATGCCCATTCGCCGGTAAAACAAACCATATTTTGAAACCGATCTCCAACCATTGAGTTGGATACTCCGGCTAATAATCGCATTGGAAGTTCTGGGGCTTTGAGGCTCATATTTGACAGTTTCCCCAGATTCAAAAAGGATATACCCGCATTCCAGCCAAATCTAAACAACTTTGTATATCCTATGTCCAGGCTGACGCCAGTTGAATATTGATCATATATTGCCATATAAAGTGTGCGGACCGAAAATCCAACCTGGCCAGCGGCAATTGGATAAGAAAACCCTGTTTCAAGCGTTAGCCCAAAGGCAGGAAAGAATGCTTGAGGGTCATCTAACGGTTTATTTTCCCTGAATTCCAGATCGGTCAAACCAGCGTAGCGAATTAAAAATCTAACAGTGCTTTTTCCAATTCGTTGATTCAAGTGAAAATTAGAGATCCGGATATCTCCAAGCCAGTAACCGGTATCAAATGATAATACAGGTCCGCCCGGAGGTGCCTGGATCAGAGCCGGGTTAATCATGGCTGACCCGCCAAATGCCACGTGGCTGCCCATCGCTAACTCCACCGCTCCAGCAGGCAGCACCAAAAACTGGGTTCCAATGGCCATAAGCGGCGAAAAAGACATTATCCAGATAGATAGTTTTCTAAAAATTAAATGCATAGGATAATGTGTGAGCAGTTTGAGTGGCCCAATCCATTGAAAATGTATAATCGATCCGGGAATCATGATCAGTCAACAGGTTATATTCTAATCCCCAGCCAAAAGCAATACGGCCATTCCCAAATCCGCCCCGGAAATAATAAATATCCTGATAGGCATATTCGGCACCAATCCGAGGAAGAAAAGATATAAACTTCTCGTGATCCGTAATGAAACCTGCATCTGCAACTATGGTAGCACTTTTATATACAAATTTTGTACCGGCCCGGTATATAGTAGGGAAATTATCCTTATATGCTCGTCCTTCAGCATAAAGAGCACCCGTATTCCACTGATAATTGGAACTCAGATCCTGAATCATCAATCCAAACGTGGTAGCTTTGCCTGATTTAAAAAGAAAACCAATATCAAACCCAATGCCCGTGCCTTCATATTCTTCATTAACCGGAAGTTGATGCTGCAGGATCTTTATATTTGCTCCAACTGACAGCCAGGGTAAGATTCTCTGGGCAAACGTTACCATGAAAGCATCTTCACTGGTTTGCATCATTTCCGTTTTCTCTCCCGCACTGTTTCGCCCCTGGATATCCGTAACGCCAGCACTGACCCAGGCAATACCTAATCCCGCTGTTGGCGGAAGCGGAGTAGCAAAACTAGTGCCGGCCAAACGCCGGTCTAATGACATATCTGAATAGGAAAATCCAACTTGTTTTCTTACCAAGAACGCTGTCCCGGCAGGGTTAAAAAATGCGGCAAAACCATGGTCATCCTCTGCTGTAAATGCTCCACCCATGGCTATGGACCGAGCGGTCATTCCCATGCGTAGAAATCCGCCTGAAAATCCTGCCCATTCCTGTGCAAAAAGTCCCGTGACTAGAAATATGATAATTAATATTCGCTGCGTCATTTTACTACAATAAGTTTTGTCCAGAAATCCGCTGGTGCTTTATTTACAGCAGTTGAGTAATTCATTCTGATGAAGTAAACCCCATTAGCAACATGATCACCCGAAAGGCCACGACCATCCCACTTCAAAGCTCCCTGATAAGTATTCAGGTCATATTCATGGGAATGAACCCTTTCCATGGCAAAGTTGAAAATATTCAGTTTAACCAAAGAATTAGCTACTTGGCCTGTATGAAAACGGACATAACCATCATTGTTCAATTGATTATGGGTCAAAGGTGAGAATGGATTTGGGTAGGCATAGATCTCCGTAGGATCATGATCGGATTGGTAAACTTCCCAGCTACTACCATGTATATCGGCTGATAATGCCGCCCCATCCGGGGTACCAATCCAGACACGCGGAATTGTATCCCGATCCTCAATGGCCAGGGCGTAAACCGTATTGGTCAAAATCTGTTTTTGAGCCAGAATAGTTTGATCTATTGCCGGATCAAATAAGGCCCAGTTCTCACCATCCAGGCTTTTCCAAAGCCCGCTGGATGTGGCCGCAAATACCAGCGAATCACGCGCTTCAATATTATAAACCCTTTCCCCTAATAATGCTGTCTGCCAGGTAGTGCCAGCATCCCGGGTATAACTTAATCCGCGAACCTCTCCAAGTTCGCTGGCATTCATAGTAGCAGCCCAGATAGTTCGCTGACCGTTCCAGTCCTGCATTGCCAACCCCACCACAAAATTGCCTGATAAACCGTCATTGGGATACTTATAATGTTCCCACTCTATACAGCTCAGTACTTCGTATTGATTTGTATCTACTTCCACTATCTCTTCAATTATTAAACCACGATTTATCCCGTTTGCTGTTCCCACCCAGACGGTGTCCCCAAATGCCAAAACTGAAAAAGCTTTATGATTGTGGTTACCGCCATCTTCAGGGTCACGGGGATTCAGATAATAATCTTTCAGGATTGATTCACCTGTTGTATCTACAAATGCCGTGTCCTGACAGGTGGATAAGGCTACCTGATCATCCATAGGCATCGGAACATTCTCTGCTTTCCTTAAATTAGTGCTGGAAAGATCAAATCGACGCAATCCACCTGCCCAGCTGGCGATCCATAAGAATTTTCCCGATATTGATGCGTCATAGGTCACATTAGCCTGAGCTACTGTGACTGGCAATTGGCGATAATAGCCTTCTCCGAAAGGTACGATTGTATCACCAGGCAAGTCTATCGGTTGTGATAAAAATTTCCATTCGATCGCTTTTGTAACTTTCGCGATCCCCAGTGATACATTTTCCCCATCATTAAATCCTATATCTTCGGACGATGTATACTCAATGGAGCCGGATTGAATTGAAATTGAAACCTGATCTCCTGTCCCAAACGTAGTATCACTCTCAACAGTAAATTTTAAGACTTTTGAACCATCATTATTTTTTATCTCGATAATATTCCCAGTTTGGATGCTATCCAACAGGGTGTTTCTATCATTTGTATCCGTGGGACTCACCACCATAAAGTCGCCACTGTAGCCTACTCCAGGAACATATTCACTATCCCACCCAAAATAAAGGCCTCCAGGAGTATTTATTCCTAGACTATCCCAAATAAAATCAAACTCTACCACGACTTGAGGCGGAATATCATACCATGATTCAGCACTAGTAGTCAGCGCCAAGCCCATTCCCATTGGAGTATCACCATCATCCCCTGCCAGCGCGATCGCCATGGTATCACCTCCAGTAGCAATGGCAGATACCCCTCCAATAGGAAGTTTGTATGTATTAGCAGACGGGTTATCAATGACACTAACTAGAGAGTCAAAGGTCGTTTGATAAGTATAGACAAAATGACCATCATGCATCGACAATCCCCGCCCCGTACCAAACCAGGTCAATGAATCTCCCATAGTCCGGATCTCTGCCACGACGTTGCTAGAAAACCCATCTTCAAAGTATGAAATTTCCCCGCCATCTGCAGACCTCAAGGCAAACCGGTATGGAGTTCCGGACTGACCGGAAAGCCAAGCAGCCAAACACAGAATAACAATTAATTTATTGAATGACAACTTCATGAAGAACAGGAGTACCGTATTCATCAGCTTTATCCTGAGTTATGAAATCCCATCGGAATGTACCAGTCTGTGTCTGAAAGTTCGGATCAGTATTCCCTGATCCATAAACCGGTATTCTAAAACTGTAGATACCATCTCCCCGAAAACTATCGCCGCTGGTAAAATCAGGCTCATATAGAATATCTTCACTTCCATCATCATATAAATAAATGTAGTTCCCTCGATTCATTAGGGAATCTCCATCCACATGGAACGAGGTAAATCCGACCCATTTTATGGTTTCCAGTCCATCAGCATCAAATACTTCGGCATAAATCAGGTGCAGTGTTACAGTGGCACCTTCAGGACGGGTAATCGTATCCGGAGCATTAACAGAAATGATTCTGGGAATGATATTGCCTATATTGAAGGAATCTTCCAGTTTGGAAATTTCTCCGCCCTCGTATTGAGCCAACACTTTCAGGTATACCCTTCCGGAATCTTCCCCAAGTGTGTTAATAACTACGGTTGTATCATTGGCCAGCTTTCGGGCATACATTCCATCACCAGAAATAATATCCCCATCGGTACCATCATCCCGAAGAGCTAAACTATCAGGTGTGTTGGTACTGTCTGTACCGTACCAAAGTAAAGATACATTTGTCAAAGACCTATCTTCATAGAAAGCAGCAACACTGGCAGCAAAGTATAATTTGTTCACATCCTGATGAAAATTAAATTGAACATCAGATATTGAATTAACTGAATCCTTTGTCGGCTCTGTTTCCGGACAACCGCAAAATACTAAGGCCATAAAGATGATGGCACGGTTTGCGTTAAAGGAATGATTGCCAAACAACATTAATCTTCATCTCCGGCAGTACCCGCACGGTTGTAAATATAATCAGCCATCAACCTTCCCACCTGTTCTAGGCTTTCTGCACTGCAATTTCCCGGAACATCATCTAATGTATGCCAGAAATTGGCGTAGGGATTAGGATATTTAAAATCAATGATATCAATAGTGGGTATACCGGCATATTCATTCAAGGGAACATGGTCATCGTAAAGTGCATAATCCACATGACCCGTAAAAGCATCCAAATTCATTTCCCGGGCCCGATCCCACAATTGCCGTACCAGCACTTCGTGATATTCAAGGGAATATCTTTCGATGGGCAGAACTAATTGTTTATCGCCAACCATATCTAATATGATACCTTCAGCCGGAGCAGTTATAGGTAAATTTTTAGCAAAATACCTCGAACCCTGGCAATAGGTTTCATTCACCCCGGGGTCGCCGCTATCTTCACCATCAAAAAAGACCAAGTTTACTCCAATTGGCGGTGGATTTTTAGCAAACATACTTGCCAGTTCCAATATGATTGCGACTCCAGAAGCACCGTCATTGGCACCAATGATCGGTTGACGACGGTTGGTACGATTTTCATCCTGATCAGCCCAGGGTCGGGTATCCCAGTGGGCCCCAATTAATGTTTGAAATGAAGATGATGGATTGAACCGTGCAATAATATTTGTTCCCAAGCGCCGTTTCCTTTTTCCCTTTTCTTGATAGGAAAATTCCTGAAGCAGAATTTCATCGGCAGAATATTCCATTTCTTCAATAATAAAGTTCTTACAGGCAGTATGACCATCTGAGCCTGGATTTCGCGGACCAAAATTGCATTGGTCCAGCAAGTACTGATAGGCATTATTCCCATTAAAGCGAGGAACACCGGAATTACATCCGCTGGTTAAAACCAATAACCCATAAATGACAATACGACGCATACTCAACCTGATATTGCAATGTTTACATCAAAACCAAAATCCCGGTCAACCTTTTTACCCAATGTCCGGCTATCGCTTTCTCGATACTCATAACGCAATCCTCCAGATATTTTACTAGAAAATTGATACGAAATACGAAGTCCCGCTTTCCAACTGGATGAAAAAGCGCCTTTTTCAAGCTCAACTTTGTCACCCGATTTGAATTCTTCACTATCATTCATATCAAAATTTAGGGTGAAACTGACGTTATTATTCAGTCTCAGATCGCCGTAATACGGAATAGGAATAGTCATCCCGCCTCGATGAGTATACGTTCCGGTAGATGTATAACTAAAATCCTTGCGAATGGTTAATCCTGAAGGCAATTCATCTAAAGACATATTTCTATTATGCCTAAACGTAACAGAAATATTTTTCTTAAGGGTCATATTCATACCCAACAATGGTGAAAAATTCATATTAATACGGGAGGAACGTTCAAAATCCTTATAATCTTCTGTGAAGGATCCAAAACTGAAAAAGTTAATATCTTCCGGGGAAATTTCCTCAAACTGCCATGAGCGAGTTTCTTTCCCAGAATAACTGTGATCCATGGAAGCGCTTTTAGCAAACCATTTGATGATCGGCCATTTTTCCAGGCCACTGACTCGAAAACTCCAACCTGGAAACGGAAAGCCATTCTGAAAAAGGTCATCGAAAGTAATGTAATCTCTGGTCAGGGTTCGTTGTTCGATACCTGTACCACTGCGGGTTGAAGATAAATTTTGTGAAAAATTGAAATTGATCGTTATTGCCCGGGAAACTTTTATCCCAGAGCGAATAGAGCCATCCCGCTTATGGTCCCAATTTCCCAGATTGGTTCCAACTTCATCTGATTGCTCCAATCCATGATTTGGCAGCCAGCCAAATTTATATCCCATTGGCACATCTCCAATGATCTGGTTCGCACTGCGATTTAAGGTTTCTGTATAACTTACAGAAATTGGATTTACTTTATCGAACAGACCATGAATAAATGAAAGTGATTTAAATTCTTTGGATTCTTTTTTTGTTGATTTTCCATTATTAGGTTCTTCCGTCTCCTCTCGCGACCGAGAAGTACGAGTTCGACGCTTACCAGTCCTTTTTTTAGTGGGGGGTTTGTAGAAGACTTCAAAGAATTTTACAGGCGTCAATGTGAAATTGGATGCCATCCGCAGTTGCGCACTAATATTCTGCCCTTCCCTAGACAAATCATCGCTCCAACGGTAATTAGCTGTGTAATTAAAACTGGGTCTTAACCATTTCAAAACGGACGGGTTGTATGTGGTGTTCATACTTTCTGTAGTATTAGTAACTATTCCGGGATCAAGATTTTTTACCGCCATCCAGGCGTAACCACGATACTCATTAAGTTTGCTCTGACCCGACCAGGAATACTTGGATGACAGGTTATTGCTAAATTTGTAATCCAGGTTCATCGAACGGTTTAACCCAAAATTATAACTGTCAGGTGAACGGATTTGGGTGCGTGTTCTATTCCAAGTCAGTTTCTCACTGAAATTCATGGATGTTCTAAATGAAGACGGGGTGTAATACATCTGCCAGCTACTAAATTGATCTCCTATCCATGGAAAACCATCCATCCATTTTAATGGACGAATATAATTATTTCTTCCAAAAGGAATGTTATAGCTGATTTTCCCTGTATAAGATTCTGACCATTTTTCAAAATAGGTAATATCTGATGACCTTGACTGGGAAGCGCTGAAACTGGTCTGAATATTGTCGATCGTATATTTCAATAACCGATTATCAGATTTTCCTGTTTTAGAAAGAGATGTACTAAAGGAAATGGTTTCACTCTGGGTCATAATGGTATCCGGCGGTGCATTTGGATCAACAAGTATATCTTCACCGGGGAAATATTTTGGTCTATTCAAAGACCGGCTAATAGAAGTATTTAATGGTAGCGACAAACCCCAGGAACCCGGTAGAAATCGATGTAAGTCGAGCTTTCCGGAAACATTCAAATTCTCAGCGGTATTCGTTCCTCGGGACAATCTTTCCTGCAATCGATGAAAATCCGCATCTTGGCGGCTGTATGAAAAATTAGCACTTCCCAGATCAGCTAATTTCAGGCTGGATTGAATACGCATGGCCACACCACGGTCCTTTTTTATCCCGCTCAGGCGTAATTCATCTATCCAGACCTCACCACTGATCGGCTCATCAGCCAGATTTCGCAAACCTATTATAAAATACTGCAATCTGTTTAAAGCTGGTTTACCCACGATTGTAACTCGTTTACCAGTTTCCATACCATTCTCATCTGTATAAAAGTATTTTTTAACATTCGCAGAATCAATAAAGTTGTAGTAGGGAGGCTGATGTGGGTCTGGAATTACATTGGTAGAGTCCTTAAGCTTTAAGGCAGCGAGCCAGTATAAAGGAATTTTAAAACTATTGCGGTTTTTATCCTCATCCCAGCCCGTATAGACTGGCTGGGTGATCTCATAAAAATCTTCTCCCAGGCCAAATCGTAAAAATATTTCTACATCCGAATCCAAGGATGTAATCCATGGGCTGTCACCATAAACATACATCTTCATATAATCATATGTCATAAAACTTCTTTTCTGGTTATCATTTAATGTATATAAGGTTTTTTGGGCAGCTCCGGAGTAGCCCGAAGGTAAATTATTGAATTGCAGCACAAGGGACTGTTCCTTGGCACGTATTTGATTAAGTCGATCATATTCCCCTTTAACTCCCTCTGGCGGGGAATAATCTGCATTATCTTCCGTATTAATCACCGCAACCTGAAAAAATTCGGTATCTTCATTTAATTCTTGAATAATATCCGGATCCCGCATTTGAAAATCCTTGTTAAGAGTAATAATGGCTTTGTGTTCACGGATTACTTCAGGCGGCAGGATTCCCAATTCCTGCCATTCATTGCCTACAATTTCAATTTTGGCAATCTGTAATGCGGACAAAGATGAGTCAAACCCGGTTACGGATAAACGAACATACCTGATCTCATTCCATTCAGTGTTACGGACATTTTTAAAATCTGTCAGAGGGATCCGAAACAATTTCCATCCTGTCGGTTGACCATTTTCTTCTGTTTCACCTGCTAAATATGTCGTATCCGTAAGGTGAAAACTGGCTGAAAAATAATCATTGGTTTTATCTAGGAAACCGGAGCGATCCAAATCTTCCGTATCCGGATATTTCCCTCCTTCCTGTATCTTAATTCCTGTTCCATTTCCTTCAGTGCCATTCATTTGGGTATAATCTGTGCTGCCTTGCTCGTAATTCCAATTATCGCCATTGGGATCTTCCGATAAAATTCCGGGGAGGGGGATGGAATCATCAATGTCTTCATCAATCAAACCGTCTCCATCATCATCTAATCCATTCCAGATTTCTTCATCGAAATCTCCATCACCATCATTATCGCCAATTAGCTTTCCATCAATAGGTCTAGTATACTCAAAACACCCACCTAATCCATCTTCAAATTCATCAGGACACCCATCCAAACCTGTATCTTCCGGATCCTCTAAAAAACCATTTCCAAGGGTTAGACCCGCTTCGGGAATGTCTTCTGTATTTAACTGGCCATTACCATCGCGATCCTCACTGATTTTACCAAGATCCACGGTTAATTTCCCCTTAGATCCTTTTAACCATATTTCAAAAAATTTACTCTGTGTCTGATCGTAATCTCCGGAGTAAAGTGATGTGGTAATTCCTACCCATATTAAATCTTTATTCATGTTACGTTGGTGTGCCCTTGTTTTATACCTCAAAATCAATACATCTGTCGTTTCATTTCCGGCGCGAAGAGATGTGGATTGGTTTGGCCAAATATCGCGAGTTCGGACGGGAACATAGGGATTATACCAGTATAGTCTGCCGCGATTACGCTGGCTATATTCATCGGAAAAGGTCAGTGCGGCTTCGTTATATGCTAAAGGTGCTGAAGCATTTTTCCAAAAACGGCGCTGTATAGACGGCGATGTGGTGCGTTTTGCACCCTCAAAATCATCAATAAACGCCACACCATTTTGATCTCCAGTAGCTTCATTACTGATTGAATTGGGATTTGGAAGCACTTGGGCGATTTCTCCTTCCATTGAAAAACTGGTCATTCTGTCGGTTTCGATGATAGGCAGTTTATCCAGAAATCTGGTAATACCATCCAATTCCAACTGATAACGTCCGTTAACATCCCAGATAAAATTCCGGGTCGGCTCATAACCCACTTCAACTTTTTCATTAATAATGGATTGATTAAAATAAAGGGCAGTGGCTCCTATGAAAGAATTCTGCCCTAGATCCATTTGGGCACGGGTGCCAAAAATTGTCTTTTTATCAAAGGATACCAGTTCATGTTTATCATAGCGTATCTTTAACTCTGCGTTAGGATCCTGGGCAGCATCACCCAGCAGAACAATAGTTCCGGTGAAATAATCAATTTGATAATCAATCCCTCGTTTTAGGGTAAGATTATTTTGAATTATTTCTTCACTTCCTTCTACCAGCATAAATCCCAGGCTAATGGTAGAACTTTGATTGCTGTACTTGGTTTCGATCATGAAACGATTATCACTATTGATCTCCGATGAAACGGAAGAAGTATAAATCACTCCGGAACCCAGTTGGTCCTGAAGTTCAGGAACAGAGTTTCCTCCAGCCAGGGAATCACCACGGGCAAATGGATGTAAAGCCGGCAGCAAAAGTTCACCGTTGAAGATGTTCAGGATGTTTCCCGATTCTTTATCAATTATTTCATCATATTGACGTTGGCCATTTTCATCCAGGCTATCCAGGCCAAATAAAGTAACATATGGTAAACTAGTCCCCCAATCACGGTCACTTTCCGGTGTTGCCCGTTTATTGATGATATTAACTTCAAATCCTTCCGGATTAATCTGGGTCGTTCCTAGATAATAAACGTTTTTGAACATCAGCGGCCATGTAGGGTGGTTGGGATGGCTATTGCGCGGCTTTAACATCATAAGAGACAGGTTTTGCCCAACCGAATCTGCCGGTTGACCCACCGACAATACCGTTTCTCCAGTAGTGCGATCCTCCAGGATAAATGTACAGCCAACAATTTCCTGCATGACCTGATCCCGCAATCTTATATATCCAAGATCTGCGCTCAGGACATAATTTGTACCCACCTCCAGGCGAATGAAACTGCCTTCTTCATTATCATCCACATAGGTGGAATCATCCGGTAAAAGAGGGTCAATATACGCCGTACCTGTAACAGCGCCTGCTACATTGGTATTAATAGATTTATATAATTCAAAATTTTTCACCACCAAATTTCCAATATAATGCAGCCCATCGTGCAGAGGATAAAAGGATGGGACTTGTACTTGGTGATATTGCCCATCATAAATCACTGCTGTGTTGGCACCATTTCGAAACCATGGATGAATAAAGAAATAGCGGTTTTTTAACCAATCCACATCACGGATTTTCTGTGTATTGGACTGGGTGTTTCCTTTGTATTCTTCTTGCTCTTTCTTTGTCCGTTCTATGGAAGCGATAGTCGTTACATTTATTGGCCCCAGTTTCGATATGGACTTGATGCCAAACAAACCCTGATTTTTTCCTGAAAATGTCACATATTTTGTAGATGGCAGGGACAAAGAAATATTCCCGGCTTCGATTTTTTGTATAATATCATCTTCATACCCATCATAAGCAATGCGGAGATTATTTTCCCACTGGAAATCCCGCTCTGAATCCTGGTCCATATTCACGGTAATTCGATCTCCAATCTTCCCCCGTATATTTAAGTGCTGTTTTTGGTCAAACTCCAGGTGCGTGTTTTGGGTCTGGTTTAATGTTGAACGAACCAATTCCTGATCCTGGAATATCATATTTCCATTTATAGTTACATTTCCATTCAGACTTAAGGATGCTCGACCTAGATCACCCAGATCTACTCCCACTACTTCCATCATCTGTCCTCTGCGGCGCTTGGTGTCATCCTTGGCTTCCTTTTGCATGGTCTCAATGAATATGTTATACCAGTTTCGGGCAAAATAGCGATCAAGGTACCAGTCAACATCCGCTGTAAATGGTATCCTATAAGCCCTTCCATCAATATATTCACTTATGGTAATTCGGCTCCAATCCCGGTTCAGTTGAATTTCTTTTGACTCAGAATCAAAATTGAATTTGAGAATACCCCGCGGCAATAATAATGTATCCAGTGGCTGGACAAGGGATGCGGTTAGCAGGGGAAATGGGTTTACAACAAAATTAGATACGGGAATATAGGTAAACGGGATTGCAGAAAAAGAATCCCTTTGAGCTATGGAGTCCGCTTCCTGTGCACTAGCGGAAACCAGAGACATCATGCTGCAAAAAACCAAGATTAAGTCCCGGCTCTTGCAGAAAGAAAATGTATTTTTTTTGACCAACTTCCAGTCTTCAATTAACTGATAGCGGTATGATCGATATTTTCTCCTTTTATTCTTTAAATATATTTGTTAGTAATTCCCGCATTTTTCGCAAGGCCAAGCCACGATGGCTGATCTTATTTTTTTCTTTAGCTGTCATTTCGGCAAAGGTTTTTCCAGTCTGCGTCACCTCGAATATGGGATCAAACCCGAATCCGCCTGCCCCTCTGGCTTCCCGGGTGATTTCTCCTTCTATGACACCCTCTGTCCATAGTTCCCGATCTCCATCAACAAAACTAGCCACAGTTCGAAAGCGGGCTGTACGCACATTCTCGGCGACAGAAACCATAACCAATAATAGTTTATTCACATTATCAGCATAGGTAGCGTTTTCACCAGCGAACCGCGCTGAGAATACACCAGGCGCACCATCAAGCGCATCCACCTCTAAACCAGTATCATCAGCAATGGCTGGTAGCCCTGTTATACGATGGACAGTACGGGCTTTCAAGAGAGAATTTTCAAGCAGCGTGGCACCGGTTTCTTCAATCTCGCCAACTTCTGGAAAATTATCAAGGCTTAAAACGATCAGCCCCTGCCTGCCGAAAGCAGCTTTCATTTCCTTCTTTTTATCGGGATTATGTGTCGCCAGAACCAGTTTTTTCAGACGGGACATACCGTTTTCCCCTTGCAAAAAATGCCGGGGAACCTATGAGAATTCATCCGTTGATACAAGTGATTGTTAGTTGAGCATATTTCATATAATTACGGGTGTTTTTATGCCTATAAACTATTTTGTTTTGGTTAAACGCCGCCGGTAATTTTCACGCACTTTTTTCCCTATTCCCCAAAAAATATTGTGGCTCGGTAGCTCAGTTGGTAGAGCAGTGGACTGAAAATCCATGTGTCGCT
>DTUG01000087.1 GCA_012964275.1 Fidelibacterota bacterium
TGGTCAGATTTATAGTACTGTTCTGAATCGGGAACGGAAGGGAGAATATCTTGGACAGACGGTTCAGGTCATTCCCCACATTACCGATGAGATCATCCACCGGATTAAAACTGTAAATAATCCAAAAAAATATGATGTGGTGATTTGTGAAGTGGGTGGAACGGTAGGTGATATTGAAAGCCTTCCATTTATGGAATCTATTCGTCAATTATCATTGGAAGTGGAATATCATAATCATATGATCGTTCATGTGACGCTACTTCCATTCGTAAAAGCAAGCGGTGAACTGAAATCTAAACCAACCCAACATTCAGTCATGAAACTTCGGGAAATTGGTCTATCGCCGGATATTATTTTTTGTCGTTCTGAATATCCAATTGATCGTTCAGTCAGGGAGAAGATCGCCTTATTCTGCAATGTGCGGCCGAATCATGTGATCGAAGGACGTGATGTACCAAGTATTTATGAGGTGCCGCTGGTCATGTATGGGCAGGATATGGTGGAACTGATCAATGATCGCTTACAGCTAGATAAGGAACCGGATATATCCCATCTTCAGGAATTTAATCAACGCTACAAACATCCGGAATACAAAGTAACGATTGCCATGTGCGGGAAATACACCGAACTGATTGATTCATATAAAAGTGTTTTGGAAGCATTTGTCCATGCTGGAGTAGAAAATAATGCCCACGTGGATGTTAAATGGATTCACACAGAAATAATCGTGGATGATGCATCTGCTGCAAAAGCGTTTAAAGATATAGACGGTATTCTGTTACTGCCGGGATTTGGATCTCGCGGTGGCGAAGGAAAGATTCTATCATCAAAATTTGCACGTGAAAAAAATATCCCATTTTTAGGTATCTGCCTTGGGCTTCAATGTGCGGTGATCGATTTTGCCCGCTATGTATGCGGACTGAATGGGGCCAATTCCACTGAGTATAATAAAAGGACAAAATATCCGGTAATTGATCTTATGGAATCTCAAAAAGCCATTAAGATAAAAGGTGGAACAATGCGTCTTGGTGCTTATGATTGTGAATTGAAAACTGGAACTAAAACTTATAATGCGTATAGAAAGAAAAAGATTTCCGAACGTCACCGCCACCGCTACGAGGTAAACAACCGCTACAGGCACCGCTTGGAAAAGAATGGTATGATCTTCTCCGGTGTGAATGAAGACTTGGGTGTAGTGGAAACAATTGAACTCCCGGACCATCCCTGGTTTGTGGCCGGGCAGTTTCATCCGGAACTTAAAAGCAGGGTCAACAAAGCCCATCCATTATTCCGGGAATTCATCAACGCCGCTGTCGAATTCAATAACGGGATAAGCTGACTCATGAAGACTGTATCTGTTGGTTCCGTTTCCTTTGGCGGTGGAGCGTTTGGTCTAATTGCCGGCCCCTGTGTCATCGAAAGCCGGGATCATGCCCTGAAAATGTCAACTGCGATCCAAGTTATTGCTGAAAAAGTTGGCGTTCCTGTCGTTTACAAAAGTTCCTTTGACAAAGCCAACCGCACTTCCATTTCATCTTTTCGTGGACCGGGCTTGGAAGCGGGACTTGCTATTTTATCCGATGTAAAAGCTGAAACCGGATTACCGGTTCTCACTGACATTCATGAAGCATCCCAAGCGAATGCTGTGGCTGAAGCGGTGGATGTATTACAGATCCCAGCATTTTTATGTCGCCAGACAGACCTGCTTGTGGCAGCCGCAAAAACAGGCAAAACAGTGAATGTAAAGAAAGGGCAATTCCTTGCACCTTGGGATATGACAAATGTGGTTGATAAACTTTCCGAATTCGGCTGTGAAAACATTTTACTCACAGAACGCGGAACACAATTTGGTTATAATAATCTGGTGGCTGATATGCGGGCTATACCGCTCATGCAGGAACATGGCTATCCTGTCATATTTGATGCTACCCATAGCGCTCAACTCCCAGGCGGTGCCGGTGCCCAAACAGCGGGTATGCGGGACATGATTCCGACATTGGCGAAATCCGCTGTGGCGGCTGGATGCAACGGACTGTTCATGGAAGTGCATGACAATGTTGAGGATGCTAGATCCGATGCTGCTACCCAATGGCCCTTGAAAAAATTAGAATCCATTTTATTTAATCTAAAAGCTATACGTGAGGCTCTGAAATAAAGATGAATTTTAACCAGATAAAGTTGATTATTTCCGATATTGATGGTGTCTGGACAGACGGGACCATTTATAAGGGAACCGATGGAATGGAATTCAAACGATTTACAGTTTTAGATGGTGTTGGTGTAGCTGTGGCGCGGGCTGCAGAAATAAAAATTGCCCTTATTTCGGCACGATTTTCCCCGGCTACAGAGTATCGTGCAAAAGAGCTTGAGATTGAGGATGTTTATAACGGCGGACTAAATAAGATTCCTGCATTTGAAGATCTTAAAAACAAATATTCTTTGTCCAACGAAGAGATTGCCTATATAGGAGATGATTTGATTGATATTCCAATCATGGAGCAGGTAGGTTTACCCATCGCAGTCCCAAATGCAGTACCAGAGGTTAAAGCAATTGCTAAACATATCACATCTGTGCCGGGAGGGAATGGCGCATTCCGGGAAGCTGTATTTTGGATTATAGAACAACAGGGCAGAACAAAACAGGTGATGGAGAAAGTAAAGGAAAAGGTATTAAACAGTTGAAAGGGATCCATTGGATATTTTTCATTTTATTAATTTTCCCTTTGGGTTGTACCAATGAAAACAGCCCGCTACCCCGGGCAAGAAGCGATGATCACCCTGATCAGGAAAGTTGGGGAGTGACAATTATCTTGACCGATGAAGGGATTGAAAGGGCTCGAGTAAGATCCGGCCACTTGGAGAAATATAATAAAAGAAAATTTATTATGCTCGATGAAAATGTCACTGTGGATTTTTTTGATCGATTTGAAAAACATATTTCGAAACTAACATCCCTTAAAGCAGAAGTGAATCAGGCATCGAATGATATGAGAGCAATTGGAAATGTGGTGGTCGTGTCAGACAGCGGGATTACTTTATATACTGATACCCTGATTTGGGATTCAAAGAAAGAAAAAATGAGCACTGATGATCCCATTATGCTGACTACGGAAAAAGATGATACGCTTTACGGTATCGGTTTTGAATCTGATTCGGATCTTCAAAATTGGAAGGTCATCAAGCCCTCTGGTGTGACCAATCGAAGCGTAAAATGAACAATAGGCACCAAACCCTAGAAGCAAAAGGCCTGTATAAGAAATATGGTAAGCGTATGGTCGTTAAGGATGTCGATGTGTGTGTGAATCGAAAGGAAATTGTAGGATTATTAGGGCCCAATGGTGCGGGTAAAACCACCACTTTTTATATGATTACTGGGATGATTAAGCCCACAAAAGGTGAAGTTTTTCTGGATGAAGAAAATATTACAGAGGCTGCCATGTATAAGCGGGCTCGAAGAGGGATTGGCTACCTGGCTCAGGAACCATCAATTTTTTCCAAACTGTCGGTAGAAGACAACCTTAAAATTGTTCTGGAAATGCGCAAAGAATTATCGGAGGACGCACAGCAAGAAAAACTCGATTCGTTATTAAATTATTTTTCTGTAGATCATTTGCGAAACAATAAAGGCGGTACCCTTTCCGGCGGTGAACGACGCCGGGTAGAGATCGCCCGTTCTCTGTGCATGGATCCAAATTTTATTTTATTAGATGAACCCTTTGCCGGTATAGACCCCATAGCCGTAGAGGAAATCCAATCCATTCTCAATTCTTTAAAGGAACGGGATATTGGAGTTCTTATTACAGATCACAATGTGCGTGAAACGTTATCGATCACGGACCGGTCTTATCTGTTGTTTGAGGGACAAATATTAAAATCCGGAACATCCGAATTTCTTGCTGATGATGAGGAAACCCGCCGCCTTTATCTTGGCGAGAAATTTAAACTGAACTGATGCCCACCCTAAAACAGATCCAAACTCAGAAACAGACACTCGCCCCTAGGCAAGTTCTGCAGGCTAAGCTATTGCAGCTGAACACGGTTAACTTGGAACAGGCGATCCTGAAAGAACTTGAACAAAATCCAGTTTTGGAGCAATTAGAACCGGAAGAACCCCAGGAAACGTTGAAAGAGGAAAGTACAGTAGATGATATGGATGCACCAATTGAAGACATATACACGGATGCATCCACATATTATTTTGAACAGGAAATTAGAGACCTCCCTCTCCCTGACCGCCATTCATTTTTAGAGGATATCATTGAACAATTACGAGATTCCGGTTTGTCAGATTTAGAACAAGAAATTGCAGAAGAAATACTTTGGAATACCAATGAGAGAGGTTATTTGGATACAGATCTTCTTTTGATTGCCGATGGTTTTGGCCTTGAAGAAGAGAATATTGAGCCAATCTTAAAGGCGGTTCAACGAATGCATCCAAACGGTCTTGCTTCCCGAGATCTTCAGGAATGCCTAACTATTCAATTGGAACATGATCCGGAGTCTCTTTCTTATAAGGTTGTAACAGAATGTTTTGAAGATTTTATGCATAAAAGGTATGAAAGGATTCTATCCCGATTGAAGTGTACTACAGATGATCTCCATGAAGCTGTTGAGCGCGTGTCCCACTTGAATCCCCGACCGGGGGAAGGCTATGCGGATCGGTTTCAAACAGTTATACCAGATGTAATTGTTCGGGAAGATGGAGACGAATGGGTTATCACAACAAATGACGGTGGATTGCCTGAACTGCGCATCAGTCAAATCTATGAGGATGGACTTGACAACGGGGAATATCAAGGTAAAGCTAAAACATTCATCCGGGAAAAAATGAATTCGGCAAATTGGTTCATTCAGGCAGTAAAACAGCGCCGGGTTACTTTAGTGAATGTCATGCGCGCCATTATACAAAATCAGCCAGAGTGGTTCAGTGGAAATATGGATTTTCTGCGACCTTTGAAACTTCAGGATATCGCTGATGCCATTGGTATGGACATTTCTACTATCAGTCGCTCTACCCGGGGTAAATTCGCCGACACACCTTATGGTATATTTGAACTAAAATATTTCTTTACCGATGCCATTGAGTTAAATGATGGCCGGGTATTGGGAACTTTTATCATTAAGCGGGCTTTGAAAAAGATCATTGATATGGAAGACAAACAACATCCGCTCAGCGATGATGCTTTAGTGAGAAAATTGAAAGTCGAAGGATATACTATGGCCCGTAGAACAATCGCCAAATACAGGGATCAGTCGGGGGTACCTGTGGCACGGCTTAGAAAAGAAATTTAGAATAAGGAGAAAGTTATGGCTAGAAGAATAATCATAGGAGAACAGGAGTTTAATGTTCCTGATAAATTCCCGAAAAGCGGATTTGCAGTTGCACTACTGCTGGTTGTGCTTTTTATGTTATGGAGTTCCATTTACAGAGTTGAGCTTGAGGAAGTTGGAGTTTTGTTGACTCTGGGAAAATATTCTGGGGAAACGAAGTCGGGACTCCATTTAAAATGGCCTGCGCCTTTACAAAAAGTGATTAAAGTTCCGGTAAAAAGGCAATTAGAGATGGAATTTGGCCAGCGTGGTGTTAAGCAACAATCAGGAAGAAGGATTAACCGATCTGAAATTGAAGAAGAATCGCTAATGCTCACCGGTGATTTGAATGTTGCTATGGTGCCCTGGAAAACCCAATACAGGATTGGTGATGCCTTTAAATTTCTTTTTAAGGTTCGAAATCCAATTGCCACATTTCGAGATATGAATGAAGCAGTCATGCGGGAAGTGATCGGAGATCGCAGCGTGAATGAAGTACTCACGATTGGTCGTCAGGAAATTGCAACAGATATGGAGCAAAAGCTTCAAGAGATGTGCGATCAGTATGATAATGGGCTCATTATAAACCGGATCCTGCTGCAGAAGGTACTCCCTCCTAAGCAAGTACAGGATGCGTTCAATGAAGTCAATACGGCTGAGCAGGAAAAAGCACGGATGATTAATGAAGCACTTGGTAATTATAACAAGATAATTCCCCGGGCAAAAGGTGAAGCAGACCAAACTGTCCAGCAAGCAGAAGGGTATGCTACAGATCGAGTTAATCGAGCGAAGGGAGATGCATCATTATTTAATGATTTGTTAGCGGCATATAAAAGGGCGCCAGAGGTAACAAAGCGTCGGATGTATCTTGAAACTATGGCTGATGTTTACCCAGCTGTTAAACAGAAAATAATTTTGGATAAGGATTTAGAAGGGATTTTACCTCTTTTTCCATTTGGAAGGGAGGGAAAATAATGAAGGGCATTCTAGGTACAATCTTTGGTCTTATCTTTATTGTTATTGTGGTTCTAGTTGGAGGTGCATTCTTTATTGTGGACGAGTCTGAACAGGTTGTAATTACTAAGTTCGGTTCACCTATTGGTGAGCCTATCAATACTCCAGGCTTGAAAACAAAATTACCCTTTATACATACTGCAAACTACTTTGATAGACGTTTTTTGGCATGGGATGGTGAGCCTAAACAAGTCTCAACCCGCGATAAACGATTCATTAATATCAATACTTATGCCAGGTGGCGTATTTCAGATCCGTTAAAATATGCTCAAAGGCTTTTTGATGAGTCCAAAGCGCAAACCCGCCTAGGATCAATATTAGAGGGTGCAACACAGAACGCTATTGCAAACCACGATTTGATTGAATTAGTTCGAAGTTCCAATCGTGAATATATTAGTCAAGTTGGATCAGTTAAGGACCAAACTGAAAAGGCAATTATCGAAAGAGGTAGAGACGCTTTGACTAAGGAAATCCTATTATTAGCGCAGGAGCGAACAGGTGATCTTGGGATAGAAGTATTGGATTTCCAATTCAAACGAATCAATTATGTTTCTGAAGTGCGAAAAGAGGTCTATGAGCGCATGATCTCAGAGCGTAAACGTATCGCAGAAGAATTTCGATCAGAAGGTGCTGGTGAGTCCGCCCGGATTAATGGTCAGAAAGACCGTGATCTTAAGGTAATTACTTCCGAAGCATACCGTCGCTCCCAAGAGATCAAGGGTAAATCAGATGCAGAAGCTGCGGATATATATGCAGCAGCCTACAATAAAGATCCAGAATTTTACCGCTTTATGCGTACAATGGAGATATTTAAAGAAACCTTGGATAAAGAAACTGTTTTGGTTTTGAGCACTGATGGGGATTTCTTGCGCTATTTAGGGTCCATAAAATGACCGAGAAAAAAACTAAAATATTTTCCACTACAATTCTAGGGGTAAGAGCTAAGATGAAAGTGGCTATTGCCGGCGATGGTCAGGTGACCCTAGGTGATATGGCCATAAAGCAGAAAGCGGTCAAAGTCCGTGAGTTCGAGATTGATCAGGGCGGTGTGGTAGGCGGATTTGCCGGAGCTGCAGCAGATGCGCTAACTCTTTTTGAAAAATTTGAGCAAAAATTAGATCAGTATGATGGAGATTTAAAACGATCCGTGGTTGAATTGGCAAAAGAATGGAGAACTGATAAAGTTCTGCGCCATTTAGAAGCGATGCTTCTGGTTATGGATAAACGATTTAGTTTTATTATTTCCGGAGATGGTAATGTGATCGAACCAGATGGGCCTATCATAGCCATTGGATCTGGCGGCGGGTTTGCGCAGGCGGCGGCTTCAGCCTTTTATGAAACCGGGAAATACACTGCTAAACAAATAGCCGAAAAATCCCTGAAAATTGCAGCAGAACTTTGCATCTATACAAATGATTCCATCACCGTACTGGAGATTGGATGAAAGAATTGACCCCCAAGCAGATTGTCTATGAACTGAACAAGTACATTGTTGGCCAGGCCAAGGCTAAAAAAGCAGTGGCAATTGCCATGCGCAACCGCTGGCGACGTCAGCAAGTGAATGGTTCTATGCGGGACGAAATCATGCCCAATAACATTATTATGATTGGTTCCACGGGTGTGGGAAAAACGGAAATATCCCGCCGGCTGGCAGCATTGACCAATGCTCCTTTTGTCAAAGTGGAAGCGAGCAAATTCACGGAAGTGGGCTATGTAGGCCGTGATGTAGAATCCATGATCCGAGACCTGATGGATACAGCTGTAAATATGGTTCGGAGAGAAAAGGAGGCTGAAGTGGTCGGACTGGCGGAACACCTGGCTAATGAAAGAATCATTGACATTCTTTTCCCTGATGACCATAAGGATGACACATCCCAACCCGAGAATATTCAGGAACGACATGAACGGACACGCGCCCGATTGAGAAAAAAACTGGAAGCAGGAGATTTTGAGGATCGTATCATTGAGATTGAAATCGTACAGGAATCTATCACCGGTATGCAGATTTTGGGTCCTCTTGGTATGGATGATTTGGGTATGAATATAAAGGATATGCTTAGCAGTGCTTTGCCGAAATCGAAGAAGCCACGTAAAATGTCTGTTTCTGAAGCCAGGGAAGTATTGATCGATTCAGAGGCCCAAAAACTTGTTGATCAAGATGAAGTTTCACGCGTTGCCCGGGAACGAACAGAAAATCATGGAATTGTTTTTATTGATGAGATTGATAAGGTTGTGAGTGGGAATGGCGGACCCGGACCCGATGTGAGTAGGGAAGGAGTACAGCGAGACCTGTTGCCAATTGTAGAAGGAAGTAATGTGAATACAAAGTACGGTGTGGTGGCTACGGACCATATCCTGTTTATAGCGGCTGGTGCTTTTCATATCAGCACTCCATCAGATATGATTCCTGAAATGCAGGGCCGTTTTCCAATCCGTGTAGAGTTGGATAAACTTTCTACTCTGGATTTTGTCAAAATTTTAACTCACCCTAAAACTGCGCTCATCAAACAATACACGGCTCTTCTTGAAGCAGAAAATGTAGAATTGAAATTCCATAAATCAGCAATCAGAGCTATTGCTGAATTGGCTACAAAAGTAAACAGTAAAACTGAGAATATTGGTGCCCGCAGGCTGCATACAATTATGACCACATTGCTTGAAAACCCTCTTTTTGAGCAGCCCAAACGAAGCGAGAAGAAAATCAATGTCACAGCGAAGTATGTGAAAAATGCCTTAGAAAATATTGTAGAGGATCAAGATTTAAGTCGTTATATACTCTAAAAGGAAAAGCGATGAAACATTTTCTGCATATTTCAGATTATTCTGAAAAAGAATTATGGGATATTCTTCACCTATCTAAAGAACTAAAAGAAAAATTTCACAATCGGGAAGATTACTCTCCGTTCCAAAATCAATCACTGGCCATGATCTTTGCCAAACCTTCAGCCAGAACCCGTATTTCCTTCGAGATCGGTTTTGAATGGATGGGTGGTCATGCTCTATTCTTGGGTCCTAACGATATCGGGATAGGTAAGCGGGAAGCTATCAAAGATGTCTCCCGGTTGTTTAGTCGATATAATGATCTAGTCATGGCTAGGCTGTTTGACCATGGTCATATCACGGAACTGGCTGAGTACGCATCTGTTCCTATCATCAACGGTCTAACTGATTATAACCATCCCTGTCAGATTATGGCAGATATTTTTACTGTTTGGGAGCATCGTTCAAATCTGGAAAACCTTAAAATAGTATATGTGGGCGATGGGAATAATATCGTCCATTCGTGGTTGCACTTGGCTATGAGATTCCCCATGCATTTTGTTTGCTGTTGCCCGGAAGGATATGAACCTGATTCTAATACAGTTCAAAAAGCCAGGGATGAAGGTATCTCTAATGTTGAAGTGGTTTATGATCCAACGGATGGTGTGAAAAATGCAGATGTTATTTATACGGATGTGTGGGCCTCAATGGGACAGAAGGATGAGACGGAAATGCGGGAAAAGATCTTTAAGGATTACCAGGTGAACAAAGCACTCATGGAAAAGTCAGGAAAAGAAACATTATTCATGCATTGTCTTCCGGCGGAGCGGGGCCGTGAAGTGACAGACGGAGTCATGGAAGCGGATTACTCAATCGTGTTTGACCAAGCGGAAAACAGAATGCATGTGCAAAATGCGATCATGGTGTATCTTAGTGAAAACAAATGAAGAAATTTATATGCCTGATTGGTTTTACTGGGTTTCTTTTTGCAAAATTTCCCCTATCGCCTCAGGAGTTTCTAGGGTATGAGCTAGGCGAAAAATTTACATATCATCATCAGGTTATAGATTATTTTGAACAGGTAGAAGATGCCGCAGATCATGTTCAATTGCTGCATTATGGCTATACTTATGAAGACCGCCCACTGATTGTTGCTGTGATCACTCATCCAGAGAATACACAGACACTGGAACAGATTCGAACCAATCATCTCATAAATTCTGGTTTAATCCCGGGGAACACTTCCGATCAGAAACTTGCTATAGTATGGTTGAGTTATTCTGTGCATGGGAATGAGTCCAGTTCAACGGAAGCTGCCATGAAGACCCTTTTTGCTTTTGCTAATACATCTAATAAGACCACTATGGAATGGTTAAAACGAACCATTGTGATCATTGATCCCTGCATTAATCCTGATGGTCGTGATCGCTATGTCCAGTTTTATACTATGACAGGAAACCGTGAACCCAATGCATCTCTACAAACCCGAGAACACCAGGAGCCATGGCCAGGCGGAAGAACTAACCATTATTATTTTGACCTGAATCGGGACTGGACCTGGCAGACCCAGATTGAAACAATACAGCGCATCCCCATTTATAAAGCGTGGATGCCCCACATCCATGTAGACTATCATGAGCAATACATCAACGAACCCTATTATTTTGCCCCTGCTGCTGATCCGTATCATGAAAGGATCACACCTTGGCAGCGTGAATTTCAAACCATTATTGGAAAGAATAACACCCGTTATTTTGACAAGAAAAACTGGCTCTATTTTACCAAGGAAGTGTTTGACCTTCTCTATCCCGGTTATGGAGATACCTACCCAATATATAATGGAGCAATTGGAATGACATATGAAAAAGCTGGTGGTGCTTTGGGTGGATTGGCTGTGCGTACATCTGATGGAGATACCCTGACCCTGAAATCAAGGATTGACCACCATTATGTTACGGGGCTATCCACGGTCGAATCAGCTTATAAACACAGAGATCGCATCATTACCGAATTCCAGGATTTCTTTACCGCAGGGATGCAGAAGCCCACCGGTAAATACAATGCATTCGTTATCCAATACTCCAACAGTGAGGCAATAAAAGATGATCTATTGGATTGGCTTGACAATAATGGAATTGAGTATGGCCTACCTGATGATCCCCGTTCCCGTTCAATAAGAGGATTTAATTATAAAACAGGGAAAGATGAATCGTTCAGGCTTGATGGAAAAGATATAATCATTTCAACTGCTCAAAAGAAATCTGTTTTAACATACGTCCTCTTTGAGCCAAAAACCATCTATACCGATTCTCTAACCTACGATCTCACTGCCTGGTCAATTCCCTATGTTTATGGCTTGGATGCCTATGCCGTGGAAACTCCAATAAAGATCAAAAGAAATCCAGGCCTTATGAAAGTGAGCAAGGAATACATTTGGGATAAAGATCCATACGCATATGTTCAGAGATGGGAGTCCATTCATGATCTCAAATTCATGACTGAAATATTGAAAAGGAAGATTGTTGTACGTGTTGCTGAAGAACCTTTTGAGATAAATAAACTGATTTACAATCGTGGATCGCTGGTGATTACCCGAAAAGGGAATGAACATTTGGGAAATAAATTTGATGAAATAGTTAGAAAATCTGCAATAAAGCATAACACAAATCTGGCTACCGTTGGCACCGGGTTAGTGACAAAAGGAAAAGATTTTGGATCCGGGAAAATGCGTGTTATCAAAGCACCAAGAGTAGCGGTATTGGCAGGCGAAGAAGTAAGTAGTCGGAACTTCGGAGAGATATGGTATTTCTTTGAACAGCAAATAGAGTATCCAATTTCTGTTTTTGATGCTTCGAACATTAATTCATTGCCTTTTAAAGAATTTGATGTATTGATCATACCGCAAGGCAGTTATAAATCACTAGTCACTGAAATAGCGCCCAGCGCACAGATTAAAAAAGAAACATCTGCGAGTAAATTAATCAAAAACCAACCCCCTGAAAAATTACTCGATTGGATCAAGGATGGCGGTCGGCTTGTTGTGATCGGTTCGGCCATGGATAAGTTTGTGGATCAAAAAGGATATGGTTTGGTGAAATTTGAATCAAAAGACGCCCAAAAAATTGCAGAAAAAAAAGCTCAAGAAAAGAAATTAAGTGACCGGCTTACAAAATATAAAGATCATAAACGGAAAAAGTTAATCGATAATGCTTATGGCTCAATCATAAAAGTAAAAATGGATAATTCACATCCGCTTGCGTTTGGGTACGAAACAGAATATTTCTCGTTAAAACAAAGGTCAAAAATGTATCCTTATCTGCCAAAGGGCTGGAATATAGGAATTGTTGAGAATTCAAATGCGCATATTGCAGGGTTCATGGGCCATAGAATAAAAAAAGAAATGAAGAATAACATTATATTTGGTGTCCAGGATGTAAAAAAAGGGCGCATTGTTTATTTGGCGGATAATCCGCTTTTTCGCGCATTTTGGTATAATGGAAAACTGTTATTTGGTAATGCTGTTTTTATTGTGGGCGGATAAGCACTTATAATTGGTCAACTAAAGACTGAGCGAATATTCTCATCCACGCTGTCCCGTGTAAATAATATATATGTTTCTTCGAGTTGGTTTGCATATCCTATTACACACATTACAGGGAATAGTTTTGCTGCTGTTTCTGGATATAGCATAGCAAGGATCATGAAAAAATATAAAGCAGCAGAAAACGTTTTAGCACCGATAGTGTGAAACGCCGGGATATAGCCAAACTTTATTTTCCCAACGCCCATTTTAATAAAAAAAAGGGCAAGCAGAATAAAAATCCATAGCCACCATCCGTCAGCAACTTGACTTTCAAATCGATATAGCCAGAGAGCAATTAGGGGGTAGAATACCATATCAGCTATGGTATCAAGTTTAGCGCCCAATGCAGTAGTTTGGTTTAAATATCTGGCCAAAACGCCATCCAGTTTATCGGTAATCCCAATGACAATAAACATTGCGAGAAAGGTCATTCTGGCTTGGGGTTCATCTGCCATTACGAAGGCAGGGATAATCATGGCCGGAATTAAAATCAACCGACTTATACTTAAAATATTAGGGATAGTCTTGAGGTCACTTAATGAAATTTTATCTGAATGCCCCATATCTACACCTGTTTTTTTGTAACGAATAACCGGTGTGAAAATAAGACTAAAATAAATGAGAAATAAAAATTTTATGGCAGTGAATACAATATCCGAGCATGGTTTTCGTAGCGGTTCATCATTTCGGTAACCATATTTTTATCATCAAGAAAAAATCCGATGAAATTTTTATGGTCCTGCTGATATTTCCCCATAAAATGCCAGATTCCTGTCTCAACCGGCTCCGAATTTGAAAATATCTTCATTGGCTCCGGTCCATTTTTCCCGGTGAAGGGTCTTATCATTGAAATGGTGTTGACTGTGCCGTCATTTTCAAACCAGGTAGAATCGGTTGTTTGCCCGCCACCCATATCAACAACGTTTCTGCCCATGAACCAGCACAAGGGGTAGTTAGTCCAACTCAGGTGTTTATCCGGTATATGATAACCTGTAACCGGGTCAAGAACACTGGCGGTTGTACTGTACGAAAAGTAATAAAGACTGGAATCAATTGTAAGAATGTCGTTCAATTCTTTTGCACCTTGTATGTTCGAATCCCAACCAACATTATTTTTGGTTTCCCAGGCGGTATGGTTTTTTAACCTCATGAAATAATCCGGCCATGATTCATTTTCCTTTTGCGAGATACCCCAGTGATCCAGATCAAAATCATAGTAGCTAGAACTGATCATATTGGCGACAGGTAATAAATTATCCGTAAATGGGAATATATCTGTAACAATATTCGAAATTGTTGCTCCATTGTGAGGAGTAGACATGGTTGTAATAGATGAAACCCAGCCCGGGAGAGAGTTGCCCAAGAGCACACTCTTATCGAGCGATCCGGTTGAATCATTTTCAAATGTATTATTAAGAAGATATAATAGCATTCTGCTTGTGACACCGCCAAAACTATAGCCCATCAAGTGTACAGGATGGTTCTCATCCCATTCCGGATACATACCTTCATATTTTTTCCCTTCTGGCCGTCGTAGAAGATTATATTTTTTTGAGTGTGCCTGGCCATAATCGAGCTGGCCACCCTTTATCTGGTAGAATGTTTCAACCGCACAATCATAGCTAGATGAAATTGGTCCTAAGGACACAGTGATAACCCGATATCCTTTATTCCTAAGGTATTGTTCAATATCATGTTGTCCACCCCAGTAGTAGGTACCACTGATTTCTTCTCTTCCCCAGCCCAAAAAGCCATGAATGAGAACAATGGGATCCGTGTTGGCAGCATGTAGCCCACAGACCAGTAAAAGAAAGTAAATAAATTTAATTCTGACTTGGTTCATGAAAAATTCGGAAAATAGATGAATAGATTTATTCAGTTGAACTAATAATCCATATCCATTCCACCGCCACCTTCGCCGCGTCCAAAATTCTTACGACCCCATTTCTTTTTCTGCTGTTTCCCAAAATTATATCTCAAATTAATGGATGTGGTGCGTCGGCCGCGCTTCCGCTCAGCATACATTACTTGGGTGTACTCGGCGTAGTCTTGTTCAGTATTAATAATAAATTTTCGATTATTAA
>DTUG01000088.1 GCA_012964275.1 Fidelibacterota bacterium
ATTAATTCATTTAACTCTTCACTAATATGTGGCGCAAAGGGATTTAATAATATTAAAAATGTTTTCAATGCTTGTATATCATATTCATTTTGCTCCTGCAAATAATTAATAAAGATCATCATCTGTGAAATGGCGGTGTTGAAATTCAAATTATCCAGGTCTTCAGTGACTTTTTTGATCGTTTGATGCAGGATACGCACAGTTTCATTGGTAGCGCAATCTTCCTGGAATTTTTCAGGATCTTCAGTATAAATACGCCATACTTTCTTTAAAAATCGGTGACAGCCCTGCAAACCTTTGGTATTCCAGGGTTTGGACTTATCCAATGGCCCCATAAACATTTCATAGAGTCGAAAACTGTCCGCGCCATAATCTCGAACAACATCATCAGGGTTGATGACGTTGCCGCGGGATTTACTCATCTTTTGTCCGTCTTCGCCACGGATCATGCCCTGGTTATATAATTTTTTAAATGGTTCCCTGGTAGACACCAGCCCCAGGTCATGCAATACATGGTGCCAAAAACGAGAATATAATAAATGCAGTACAGCATGCTCTATCCCGCCCACATAAAGATCCACAGGCATCCAGTAGGCTTCCTTTTCCTTATCCCAGGCTTCTTCATCATTCAAAGGGTCGATATACCGTAAATAATACCAACAGGAACCAGCCCATTGGGGCATGGTATTGGATTCTCGCTTACCATTATCAGTGTTTATCCATTCATCAATTCCTGCTAAGGGCGATTCCCCGGTCCCGGCCGGCTCATATTTTTCAACTGAAGGCAATGTCAATGGCAGGTCTGAGTCCACTAGGGGCATTATTTCACCATTTTCTCGGTGGATAATGGGTATAGGTTCACCCCAGTAACGTTGACGAGAAAATAACCAGTCGCGTAATTTATACTCTACTGTCGCCTCACCCTTACCTTCTGCAGTCAGCCATTCAATTGTTGTGCTAATTGCCTGCTGTACTCTTAATCCATTCAGGTCTAATCCAAATGAATTTGACGAGTTGACCATAATACCATCTTCATTATCCGTGAACGCTTCTTGAGAAATATCACCTCCTGATACAACTTCAACTATGGGTAGTTCAAATTTAGTGGCAAATTCATAATCACGCTCGTCATGCCCGGGCACTGCCATAATGGCACCGGTTCCATAACTCATAAGCACATAGTCTGCTACCCAGATTGGGATCTCTTTATCATTTACTGGGTTAATTGCTATAGCATTAAGGGGAATTCCCGTTTTTTCCTTATTCAGTTCTCCCCTATCCAAGTCGGATTTTTTACTGGCTTCTAAACAATAATCATTTACTACTGCTTTTTGATCATCTGCTACCAGGTCATTGACTAGTGGATGTTCAGGAGATAAAACCATGTATGTCGAACCGAATAGAGTATCTGGACGTGTTGTATATACTGTAATATATTTATTTATAGTAGGTAATATAAAGTTAACGTTTGCCCCTTCAGACTTACCAATCCAGTTACGCTGCAGTTCTTTGACACTTTCAGGCCAGTCCAGAATATCCAATCCATGCAATAGAGATTCCGCATATTTGGTAATACGCAGCATCCACTGCCTCATAGGCACCCTGAACACCGGATAGCCGCCAATATGGGATTTTCCATCCACTACTTCTTCATTGGAGAGTACTGCTTTCAATTCCGGGCACCAGTTCACAGGAACTTCAGCTTCGTAGGCCAACCCTTTTTTATACAATTGCAGAAAAATCCATTGGGTCCATTTATAATATTTTGGATCCGTAGTATTGATCTCTCTGTCCCAATCATAGGAAAAGCCAAGCATTTTTAATTGCTGACGGTAGCGATCTATGTTCTTTTCCGTGGTCTCGGCAGGATGAGTCCCTGTTTTTATAGCATATTGCTCCGCAGGAAGGCCGAAAGCATCCCAGCCTATTGGGTGCAATACGTTGTATCCTTGTAAGCGCTTAAACCTTGAGTAAATGTCAGTGGCCGTGTATCCTAATGGATGGCCCACATGCAGTCCTGATCCTGAAGGATAGGGAAACATATCAAGTATATACAGCTTTTCCTTCTTCGGATCCGCTATTGATTTAAATGTTTTATTTTTCCCCCAATATTGCTGCCATTTAGCTTCGATTTTTTGATGATCGTATTTCATAATAAAAAAGGGGCGAGAAATTACCCTTACGCCCCTTGAATTTGGAAAGGTGTTTTAGTGAATATTACATGCTAAAGGATAAACCTAACGAAACAGAATAATCAGTAGGCTTATAATATACAGGTGTTAGTTCATCGGTCTCATAGTCATAATCCCACTCATCTTCCGGCTTAAATATTTCACTTTCATCATAGCGGCTGTTAAATGAGTGTTTGAACGAAAAGTCAATAGATAATAACTCATAAAAGGTAGCCAATGAAATCTTTAATTCGTTTTCCCACAAATATTCACTCATATCAAGTTTTGGTTTATAGTAGGTGCGATAATCAATGACAGCTGCACCGTCGTTTAAAACAATTTTTACTTTGGGTCGTATGGAATGACGTGGAAAAACTCTAGTTGAGTCATATTCTTCCATTTCATACATGAATGCATAACTTAGTGAAAATACTCTACCTAGTCTCTTTTTTGCTCCAACCGCAAAATTATGCCTGTGAATTAAGCCTAAAGATCTATCAAATGTATAATCATAGAAGAAAAATGGAGATAATCCCATATTGGCCCATAGATCGAATTGTGTATGGAAATTTCCATCAAGCGCATAAGGCTCATCTGATAAAGAAGCATAGCTCCCCGCAAGTGAAATTGAAAATTCAGTGTCTTCCAATTTTCCCCAATCCCCGATCAGGTTGAAACTATATTCAGCCCCGGCTGCTATATGATCAGTATTTCCTTGCTCTTGATCAAACATGATATAAAGATCGTGAGAACTTTCGGTCGAATTTTCTTCTTCAACAGCGGTGGTATCTTCATCTGCCGTATTTTGACCGAGTGAAAATGCGACTGTTGTGGATAAGATCAGAGCCCAGTATGACGTGTTGCGAATCATTTTATTATTCCTCGAAATATATATCCCTATTATAGGTGGATTATGGAAAATGAAGAAAGGTATAATTAATTAGTTAAATTAAA
>DTUG01000089.1 GCA_012964275.1 Fidelibacterota bacterium
TCTTCATCATATTCATTATCGTAATAATATTCTGGAGGATATGCATACATATAGGGATTATTATAAGGTGTAGTCTCTTCATTAGCAGAAGAATCTTCAGTTTCCAAATCCTTTTCAACCGGTTCCTGTTTCATCACAATAACCTTAGGTTCAACATCATCAGCTTGTTTATCGCTTTTATTCAAAGCCTTTTGTACCCATTTTTTTTCACGCTCAGTTAATTTTCCAACTGAAGTAACCGGCTGAGCAAAAGGCTGATTCCTAAATAGCATCCCAGTCAGTATGGAGAAAAACAAGATCACCAGTGCAAATAGCGATCCCTCTGTTTGGAATTCAATGCCGCCCCACATATTCTGAGCAATACCAAAGCCCATAAATATGCCAAGTGAAAGCAACATGCCAAACAGCATAATAAGGTTTCCCAGATTGGATGGCGGTGACGATTCCATTACCAGCATGTACACAAACCACACCAGTATTCCCGCCACAGCAATAACAATACTGAGTAAGTGTTCTCCCAGAAGGAGAGTAGTGAAAAAGCCGACGACCGCGGCTGCCGGAATAATATAGCCAATTCCGGACTTTATGTCGTTAGCCATTACGGAACTCCAATTTTACCTACGAATTACTCAACAAATTGCTTGATTTTCATACTAAATGCAAGTTTTTTCCTATTTTTTAATTTTATCGTTAATAATGATGTTTAATCTAATTATATCTTCAATTTTGTCTGGATGGTGAAATCTGTAATTTTTCTAGTTATTATGAAGAATGATAAACCTGTTGTTGGCGTTATTGGTGTAGGCCATTTAGGGCAACACCATGTTAAACACTATCAGTTACTTGAGGATGCAAACCTCGCAGGCCTATACGACGTAGACTCGAAGAGGGCTGATATAGTTGCTAAACAATACAAATCTACCTCATTCAAAAACGTTTCAGATCTATTAGCTGTATGTGATGCAGTATCAGTCGTAACACCTACTGAAACACACATTGACGTAGCTGAACAAGCAATAAATAATAGCTGTCATGTATTCATCGAGAAACCGATCACTAAAACAGTGGAAGATGCTGATCATTTACTGAAGTTGGCTGAAAAACAGAACGTATTAATCCAGGTGGGTCATATCGAACGGTTGAATCCTGCACTGAGAGCACTACAGGCTTACAATATCAACCCAAAATTCGTAGAAATTCAGCGGCTGGCTCCCTACACAGTTAGAGGAACAGATGTTCCTGTGGTGCTTGATCTTATGATCCATGATATCGATATTTTGCTTTCCATAGTCAAATCTTCTGTTAAAAACATTCGCGCCAGTGGTGTCTCAATTTTAACTGATTCTATAGATATAGCACACGCTAGAATCAGATTCGAGAATGGAACAGTCGCAAGTATTGTATCAAGTAGAATTGCCCAAGACAAGGTTCGTAAAGTAAAAGTGTTTCAGCAGAATCTGTATGCAACCATTGATTTATTGTTAGGCATCACAGAGGTATACCAAGTTATAGATAAACCTGAGGATAGTTCTGATGCGTTGATGACAGCGTCATTTAAACGCAATGGCGAGGAAAAATATATCACATACGAAAAGCCTGTTATTGAAGAGCAGGATGTATTGCAGTTGGAACTTCATAATTTTATTTGCTCAATGATTGGCAAAGACGTTCCGATCGTAGATGGGAAGGCTGGACGAGCTGCTCTAGCTGTAGCTACACAGATTCAGGACATGATTATTCAGGATATTCATTAATGGATATTAGACGGTTTCTTTTTAAGAATCGAAGTTTTACACCAATTCCGATTATTTTAACAGTCATCTACTGTTCTTCACCTTCTACTCCCTACGTTTATATGGGATTTGTACTGGTCATAACAGGCGAGGTAATACGATTTAATGCCGTACGTTACGCCGGTGGCGCTACACGGACAACAAAAGTCGGTGCGTCTTCTCTTTGTACTGCAGGTCCATACGCCCGCACAAGAAACCCTCTATACTTGGGGAATGTAATTATTTACGCTGGAATGGTATTCGTTGCAGGAGGAATCTGGATATGGTATTTGCTACCAGTAATAATTACTTTTTTTATTTTACAATATGCTTTCATCATATCTTTAGAAGAAGAAACACTGGCCATAAAGTTCGGTGGGGCGTATAAAATCTATAGTAATAATGTTCCGCGTTTAATACCAAGATTAAATGCCTGGGATAATTTAGATCGCCGGCAACCGGCAACAGTAAAAAAAACGTTAAAAAATGAGAAACGTACTTTGCAGAATATTATTTTAATCTCTGCAATTATTTTGCTAAAACCGATATTCTTTTAATCAATATACCTTGCTGAATTGATTCAAATAGCCATGGATTCACTCCAAAAAACTATTTTCATTGTTGCAGGGGAGCCTTCCGGCGACATTCACGGAGCAAAATTAATTTCGGCCATAAAAAAGGTGCAACCAAATATATCATTTATTGGGCACGGCGGTAACCAAATGGCAGTAGCAGGGGGAACAATTATCGAACATATCGATCGTTTGGCTATTATGGGTTTTTCCGAGGTAATTCAACATATGCCTAGAATGATAAGAATTATGCGGGAAACTATCACAGCAATAAAAAGAATTAAACCGGATGGCATAATCCTTATTGACTATCCTGGTTTCAATTTGCATCTAGCGAAAAAAATCCGTAAACAGAATATTCCTATCTCTTACTTTATTTTACCGCAGGCATGGGCCTGGAAAGAAAAAAGAGTAGAAATAATGAAAACTACATTGGATCAGGCTTTGTCTATATTCCCCTTTGAGAAGGAATGGTTTGAGTCTCGAGGGCTTCCCACAAAATTTATTGGTCATCCCTTTGTTGAACGTAAACCAGTAAAAGAAAATCGGGATTCGTTTCTAAAACGCCATTCTCTAGACCCGAATAATCCTATTATCACATTGCTTCCTGGAAGCAGGCAACAGGAGGTCAACCAACACTGGCCAATCTTTTTAAAGACTTTTGATCAATTACATAAAAAGGTTCCATTATTACAAGTTGTGGTCGGGAAAGCACCTAATATTACCCTTAAGCCATTACCAGACTATATCAATGTTGAAGTTGATGCGCGGTTAGCAATGGCATATGGAACAGTGGCAATTACTTCTTCGGGTACAGCTACTTTAGAATGTGCATTGGAAGGTATTCCATCGGTTGTCTGTTACAGGTTGTCATTTTATTCTTGGGTGATTTTAAAACTTTTAGCTAATGTACCTCATGTATCCATGGTCAACTTAATTGCCGATAAACGGGTTGTTCCGGAGTTAATTCAATACAACATGACCCCGGATAACATTGTTAACAATATTATGCCGTTATTCGGTGATCAGTCTCCGGAAAGAAAAAATATTCTGACCGGTTATGAAAACGTAAGACAATCACTAGGAAATCCAGGTGTTTATGAACGAGCGGCAAAAGCAATTATAAAACGGTTGTAAATCAATGCGGACATTTGATAATACTTTTAAAACCCGGTTTCAATCATCTGTTGGGAAATGGGTAATGAAGTTCTTGTACGGTACAAGCCGATGGGATATCAGAGGAACAGAACATTACCTTACGTTGCTGGAAAACAAACAATCCGTAATTATTTCCTGCTGGCATTCTCATTTATTATCCCCATTCATGCATTTATCCGGAAAACAATACTATGCAATGATCGGCACACATCGTGATGGTGAAATCATCTCCAGAATCGGCCATAAATTGGGGTGGCACCTGTTACGAGGATCAAGTTCAAAACGAGGTACAGCAGTTTTCATTGAAATGATGAATGTATTAAAGCGCCCTCCAGCATTAGTAGCTATTACCCCTGATGGACCAAAAGGACCACCACGTGTTCCCAAACCTGGTGTTATTCGGGCAGCACAAAAAACCGGTGCATTTATTGTGCCGGTTGCGGTTCACTCAACCCGAAACTGGACATTTGTGAATTGGGATACATTTTATGTTGAAAAACCATTCGGAACTATTTTCATCGAATACGGAGCTCCTATCTTATTCAATGAAAAAACGAATCTTAATCAATGTGAAAAAGAATTAATTAATGGAATGAATAAGACAGAAAACAGCAATTTGCAATATGCAAACCAACAGGATATTTAAGGAATATTTAGTCTTTATTCTGTTCCCTCTAGCGTTGTTCTACTGGGGTCTTATTTATTGGCGTAATTTATTTTATAATTTTGGATTTTTTGTCACCCGATCACTCCCCTGCCCCGTAATCAGCATTGGTAATATTTCTGTAGGCGGAACGGGTAAAACACCCATGGTGGAGTACGTATCCAGATATTTACAATCCAAAGGTATGCATGTTGGTATCATCAGCAGAGGCTATGGACGAAAAACGACTGGTTCCGTTATCGTTACTGACGGAATAACTAAACCAACATCCTGGGAAGATGTCGGCGATGAACCTTTTATGCTGGCTCATTCCCTGAAAAATGTGCCTATCATAGTGGACGAGCTAAGATATCGAGGTGGAATGTTGCTGGTAAAAAAATTTAAACCAGATATCATTATTCTAGATGATGGATTTCAACATAGATCACTTAATAGGGATTTAGATATTGTACTAATCAATTCAAAGGATACCATCCAAGATCATAAGCTTCTGCCCTATGGATTATTACGAGAACCCTGGTACCATTTATCAAGAGCCGATATTCTTGTCTTGACCAAAACAAATGTTCATAAACCAAAGGCTTTTTTAATACGAAAAATAAAAGAAACTGGCCGGCCTAAAATCAGAAACACCACAATGTTGGATAAAACACTTCGATCTATTACAAATAATCAGATTCCTTTAAAAGACATAAAGAATAAAAAGATTTACATTTTTTCTGCTATCGGTGACCCCGATGGATTTATTGCATCCTTAAACAAAACAGGGACAACTATCTGTGGTAAGCAGATATTCACAGATCATTATATTTACAATGGAATGGACCTAAAAGGATTGGAAAACGATGCCAAAAACAGTGGGGCAGACTATCTTATAACCACTGAAAAAGATCTAATTAAATTGGGTGGTTTTAAGATCAAGATTCCAATATATGCAGTAAAAATTAGATTAAAGTTCCATCCGGAATCAAAATTGAAACGATATCTGCAACCGTTTGTATAACATTTATATCTGAGCAGCACCCCAGGCAAAAACAACGCCTACAAATGTTAGCATTAAAGGCCACCCGGTATTTACCAGCTGTTTAGCGCTGGGATCATAAAACACATGGACTTGAAAGTCGTGGGTAGTGGTGGCCCCATGTTCATCAACTGCCATTAGAATAAAATCATTAGCTCCATCCTGATTCTTTCGGGGCGTCCATTCCAAAAGTCCTTTCCGACGATCGAACTTAGCAAATTTTGGTAATCGCACAGCCCGATATGTAACCCGATCACCATTTAAATCTTCCGTAGTTATTTTATAACGCCAAGTATGTCCAGTTAATCCTACTGGCTTCGGAGTGGAAATAATTGTGGGAGGATTGTTGATAAAAATTCGGCTAGACTGGGCATCCGTACCGTATCCATCCGTGACGGTTACCTCGAAGTTATTATAATTGATCTGTGCCGCTTTCGGCACCCAAAGAACCTTACCGTTCTTATCCATTTGCATACCATGAGGACCTTTTACCAAAGTGTATTTAATGTTCGCATTTTCATTCAAATCCTCAACACGCGTCTGATATTTAAACAATTCTCCTACCAAAGCCATTCTTGGCGGGTTTGATACAATTGTTGGTAAATGGTTTGTATACACTTCATAAGCTTGTTCGTCTTTTGTATATCCATCAGAAGCAATAACTGAAATTCGATGTGTGTCTGTTTGCCTCTTTTTCGGGGTCCAGCGAATCGTTCCTGATGTTTCATCCACTTCCATACCATCCGGAGATTCAGTCAGTGTGAAACGTACAGGGCTAATCCGTTCCACAACAATTCTAGGCGGTCTTCCTCTCTCACCACCTTGAAAAAATTCCCAAAGGAATTCTTTTAGTCTAATTGTGCGGCCATTTAATGTCGCTAATATGACCCATAGCCTTTCATCTTCGAAAAAGAGAGAGTGTACATACCGTTTCATATCTAAACGAGAAACAGGAGCATCAGCAGGAGACTGCGGATCTACATAATAAACAGTTTCTCTATTATACCAGTCACCCAAATATCGATCAATGCCTTGAATAACAACATCATCTGAAATATTGATCGAATAGATCCTTATATTGCTCACATCTTCAACTTTTACGACTCTATTAAACGGAAGAAGCGCTCCTTCATTCCGATCCACTGTCATGAGTTTATAAGTATATTCTTCACCAACAGTAGCAATCATAGTCGGTACCGATATGATTTTAATTGGCGCATTAATAAAAAATTCTGTTTCAACAGACCGGCTTAAATGCCCATCTGATACTTCTATCTTAAGTTTATGAAAATCGACTTGGGCAACTGTTGGCTCCCAGCGCAGACGGCCTGTATGCGCATCCATGCGCATACCATCAGGCAAAACATGAGCAACAAATATCAACTCATTATTGGGTGCCTTCTGATTGGGATCTTCAGCTTGTAGATCAAACTCCCAAACCTGGCCAACTTTTAATTTCGTCATTGGCGGCGGTGCTGTTCTTATGATGGGTGGGTGGTTTACATACACTTTTACTTGTTCAATATCCGATGCTATCCCATGGCGCGTTTCAACATCAAATGAGATTGTATCAATCTGCTCAGGTGTAGGTATCCAAGATAAAATACCATTTTTATCAATATTCATACCACTTGGCTCGCGATAAAGTTTATATGTAGCTGTTTCACTTTCACGCTGGCTCCAAATCTTTACATCGTATTGGTATTGTTCACCAACAGTAGCCATAGTTGGAGCTGTAGAAAGTATTTTTACTCCTGTCCTGGCAGACAATGTAAATTCCTGAATATCACGGTCAAAACCGTCAAATACGGCCAGTCGAACATCATATGTCTCAACACTGATTTCTTCTTCTGATTCCCAAACTAACACTCCACCCTCAATGATCATCCCCGGGGGGCCAGCTTCAAGTGAGAATTGTATTGACGCATCCCGGTTCCGGTCTCGAACAATGGGCTCGTACCTAAAAGTGCCGCCAGCCACAAACTCTGTTCCTATAGGTTGAGTTAAAAACCGAGGAGGATCATTAACATATACCCACATACTTTCATCCCTGCTCTCTAAAACCGGAACTGTTCTATATTCCTGATCGACCTCGGCAGATGCCGACATGGGTTGCATTGCCTCATCCACCTTAATACGCACAAAATATGCCAGAGGGAATGCATCTAGTTGTTCTTCGGTAGGCACCCAGCGAATGGTACGGGTTTCATAATGGAAAAACATTCCTTTTGGCGGTGGTGTTTCCCAACGGAAACTGTGAAATTTTTCAGTGCTATCTCGGAGAATTTCATATTCAAATTGTTGATTAAGAGTCAAAACATACCGTGGAAGAACATGCTTGGGTAAGCGCTGTCCAAGTGTTTCCTGTGGTCTAGGTCTTTTAGGGGTCTCTAAAGTGCGGATTATTTTCTTAGGAGGTGTTGATTTTGGCTGCTCTTTTAATACTTTCCCTTCGGATACGGCTGGTTCTAACGCTTTTGGTACCTGTTTGCCTGTTTGCTCACCTAGTGCAATAATAATTTCCTCTTCAGGTTGCGGGGCTTGGGGTTCCTGTTCAGGAATAACTTCAACATAAATCTCAGGAACCTCTGGTTTTATTTCCTCTACATTGGAAAGTAAATCCGGTAGTTGCTCAGAAATAAACTCGGAACTTAGTAAAAATCCCTGATCATACTGTGCTGACTTTTCTCCGAGATCAAGTACATAAATTGAGTTTTTCCTGCCATTCCATCCAGATACCAGCACATTGCCTGTATACTGACCCATTTTTGTCAAAGGAATCATTGCAAACACTTGCATATCCTCGGGGACTTTGGACATTGCATTCCGCACACCCTCAATACCTCCATCTTTCCCGGAAACCAGGGTCAAAGCATTAATATCCGCTGAAAGCATAAGCAGATCCCGAAATGTATCCTGGTTAAAATCAGCAACTTCTACCTGGGTTAGCGGCCCCGGCTGAACAGGAACACGATCCACAACTAATGTAGCTGGGGTCAAGGTGAAAGCTATAATATCACCAGAACTAAACGGCGCTAATACATCTTTGAACCCATCTGCATCCCAATCCGTAAGTTGAAATGAATGAGGCAAAATTCCATTAATACCATCAAATTTTTTACGAATCAAATGCCCAGAATCAAACACGCCGCCAATATTATAGAATGGCTGTGCTTTAATTACATTTCCTTCCGGGCTAATTGCTAATAAATCCTCATACCCATCATTATCATAATCAAGAACAGCAACATAGAGAAGTCCTGAACCAACAAGAAGATCGTCTGGTCGGATCTTTTTAGTCATTACCAACTGCCCTTGCGAATTCACATCCACAAAAGCAAAACCTCGAAAAGGACTCCCGAACGATAAAACCAATTCCTGATCACCATCATTATCCTGATCCAATAAAGCAAAATTATTACACCTTAAAGATCGATCTTGTTTACCAACGTCCAATGTCGCAGATGGCAGTTCTGAAAACGATTCATTATCCCACTGATAGACAGCAATAAAAACATGCGGCGTAGCATGAGTCCCAAAACGGGAAAGATTCATGACAACTACCAAATCTGGAACACCATTTCCGTCCAAATCCCCAATTTGAGCATCAACAAAATACCCTTCTAGTTCAATGGGTGGCTCAAACTCCCAGATGAGTGATTGGTAGCTATCTGAGTCAATTTCATAATAACGGACGGATGTGGGGAAAACATGGGTCTCAGGATTTAATTCTAATGCTACAAATTCCAGCATGTTGTCACCATCCAAATCATAGGCACCATTCATATGCACAATTTTTTGGGCCACGGCTGTGCAGATCGTTACTGAAAAAAGCAGACTTAGTCTGAAAATGGAATACCGGAATTTCATATTAAAACTATGAATTAATTGTTTTCCTCTGGGTCGGGGGAAGCATCAGAATCGTTTGGAGGGTTACTTTCTAATTGTGATTCTTCTGGCTGTTGTGTTCTATTTCTATCGGATGGTATAGTCCTAGGATTCTCAAGGTTTAAAGAATCAGAAGATGTATTATTTGTTGATGGTTCGCTAGTGGTAGATTCAGGTGATGTTGGCTCCTCAGATTCTTCCTGGGGCTGGGAGGCTGGAGTTTCAGGAGACGATGGTTCTTCAGATGCTTCCTGGGGTTGAGGTGTAGGGGATTCTGCCGGAGCCGCTGATTGAGTCGTCACTCCTTGTCCTTCGGGAAAGATGCCTTGCAGAGGTTCAACCGGAATGAGAGGATTTTGTTGACCAAACTGGGCATCTGGCAACCTTCGTTCATGAATTACTCTCGGTAATTTACCATCTGGTCCAAACAGTGGTTCTTCCAATGATTCACCCTGCAACAAAAGCGTTTTCAAAGAGTCGGGGAAATTCTCTTGAATCAACCTCGAAAACATCACTGCAGGTTCAACAAATCCAGCAATATCAAATTCTGTAGTTATTTTCTTTGATCCATTTTCCCTGACTTTCACTTCACCGCGAATTGCCTGTAAAGTGCCTTCATCTAAAAATACCGCTAAGGATTGGGCCGGCTTTGATGGGGTGGTTGCAGATAAATAAATGCCCTGATATACGGATGTGTCGCTCTGATCATTGAAAGAGAACCGGATTAAATTATCAGTGAAATCCATTCCCAGACTTGCAGGAAAACCTTCAAAAAAATAATCGGGGAATTCAAAAAGCTTTGGATCAAAAGCTTCCGGCTGGTAGGATTGGGACAAAGGATCATCAGCAGGAGAAATACTTGAAAATACTATTTTGGTCTGCATATCATGGACCATGGTTAGCGTCGTAACATTGTCAGCAACATTGTCCTTCAATGTATAAGCAAAATCATACTCATTCCCGCGGCGAAGATGGGTTAGGCTTGCAGATACACTATGTTGAAAGTGTGTTGGCTCTCCCATGGGTGGTACCTGGTTCACGGCTACACCGAAGGGTGCCTCACCATCAAAAATAAAACGATCTTTTGTTTCTGTTGCGGGTGTCATTACTAAAACATAATAAAGCTCGATTTGAGAATCCCCATTTTCAGGCTCATCTAGTTGAGTTTCTTCAACTGGTGTTGGGACCAGAGCCTCCTGGACTGTTTCAGAAAAAGCCAGTATTTCATCATCTTTATCCGGAACAGCCACTATTCTTGAAGATTCCTCAGTTTCTTCCGTGGTCGGGGAAGATTCTATTTGTTCAATATCAATTCCAGCCTCCTCTACCCAATCTGCACTACGCATTCCATCACTAACATCTGGGATTTCAATCTTTTGTGCTGAAACCGATTTCTTTTTCACCCCTGCTTCATTTAAATAGTCAACCAAAGTAGGGCCAGAACCAGTTTTAGGTCTAGGAATTGCCTTCGCTTCTCTGGCTTCTTTTAAATAATCCGCAGGTGTTAGGATAACATGATAGAACCCAGACTGTACTCGGGAGTTAACAAGATCTACTAATTCAGATTCAGACGGGTCAACCAGTGCTGGAAAAAGATCGCTTCCAGAAAAGTCGGAATCCGAAAGCATCAACGTATTTTCATCTATCTCTAAAATTTTTACTTCACCAGTGGTAAAGGGTATCAATAGTCCTGATGCCTGTGTGCGGGGGTTTTTATAAGCTTGGATTTCCTGCGCAATGACCCCGCGCGCATCACCTAGTTGCAATACTTCAGTTGTAACAGTCTGATAATCTTTATCTACATCAAATACTGATACCTTAAGCGTGTTTAATTCAGTAGAAAACTGAGCTAAATAATGTCTCCCGCCTGAAGAAAAGGTTCCTGAATACATATGTCCAAAACCATTTTGAATTAACGGATCAGAAAGTATTCGACCTTTGTCAACAGACAACCCTGCATCTGTTATTTCTGGATGGAGCACTAAAGTTTTACGGACAGGTGTCCCAAAAGACACGGATAAATAACCGGGGGCACCTTCAACTCTGGAGAGATTTATTGGTCGCAGATTATTAATGTTTAATCCCTTCTTACCCGCTATAAATGGATTGTCTTCAAACCCTGTATTTGTACCGGGGAACACAAATAGCCACCCTTGGTCTCCATTTTCCGGTTGAAGTCTGGCAGTAGCAACAAGATCTGGTTGACCATTTCCGTCAATATCCACAACTACAGCGTCCGTAAACTGTCTACCATCGGGCAGCGTATAAGACCAGAGGGTATCACTGATAGACGTACTGGTCACTTCGATCAGCATTGCCATAGGCTCTACTGACTGTAATACCAGAACTTCCCGGACACCATCATTGTCCAGGTCGTAAAGCCCTTCAACATGATACTGACCACCAAAAATTGGCAGCATCAGCCACAGCACTCCGACTAAAAAGTTTTTAAATTGACCGCTAATTACCATTGTAGACGTTCGAAACATCATGCATTTTACCCCAAAGGGCACATTGATTCGAGAGGAGATTATCGAAATAGGCTCCCTTACCTCGTTTACTTTGTGAAAAAATATAGGTTAACGGGGGTTTTTTTCCAAGAAAAAGCCCTTACAGTAACTTTTGCGGTGAATGTCTAAATTTCAGAGTATATTTTCTTTTGAAATTCGGCAATGCTACATAAATTAGAAAAATCTCAAATGCGGAGAGCCCAAATATTGTGAAGAAAACAATTCTATTATTAGCAACATACATATCAGCCCTGCAGGGTCAGTTTGATTTATATCCAGTAGAGGACTTCTTCGGAGGAGGCATCGGTTATAGTCCAATGTATATTGCAATGGATTCCATTCCGGCCAAATCAAATTTGCAAGGGTTGGGTTTAGATACCAAGGGTTTCGCTGATCCATTTGTACTACATGGCGGGGAAGGGTTTGCCCACATGACAGGCAAATGGCGAATTGGAGGATATGCTGGTGTGGGGGCATCAAAAATTTCCACTGTCCCAACGGTTAAACTATACGATTCGAGCGGTGATACTATTGATTTAAAAGCGGCAGATGGTTCTCTTGTCCCATCTATAGAAGGAAAAATAACTATTTCCTTGGGAGCAGCCACAATTGAACACGTAATGCCAGTATTCCAGGACCTGGAAATATCAGCGGGGGTTCTTATGGGTCTCGGACGGATCAGTGTTAGTGTTAACCAGCGTACCGGCACAGCTCTTTGGGATAGTACATTTACCAGTGCGTATGGAACCATCGATTCAACTGGAACTTGGTATTATGAAGTTTCTGATGTAGACCAGGGTGTTTCAGGTGGTTTTTCTGTCAAACCAATGCCAGGTGTGTTAAGCGATGTCAGCGGCGTATTTTTTAATTTCCAACCTTATGTTGCTATAAAATGGCAACTGCTGGACAGAATTGGACTCCGCATCAGTGTTGGTTTTAATAAAGGAACGATTGGTCAGGGTAACTGGAAATTAAATGGGGGTAACTATATTGCTGATTCACAACCCTATTCTCTCCAGGGTGTTGCTTTTCGAACTATGCTTTATCTCGGGTTATAAATAACTCCCTTCCTGATAATTTTCTCTTTATAAAACAATGACTAAACAAAAACTTCGCCGGATATGGACCATAGTGGTTTCGGCGACGGGAGGATTTTTACTAGCCGCTTTTTTATTTATCCCTCAACTCTATTCCAACAACCAAAATGTATATAAAGTGTTAAAGGATAAAATCGGTGTCTTGCAGCAAATTATATCTTATATAAATCTTTTTTATTTTGATACTGTAGATATGGAAAAACTCATGGATGGAGCCTTTCATGGATTGATGGAAGAACTGGATCCCCATTCAACATACATTCCAGCCAAGGAGCAGGAAAATATTAATGAATTATTTCGCGGAAAATTCCAGGGAATCGGGATTGAGTTTGATATTCTTCATGGCTATATCACTGTTATTTCACCTGTTCCGGATAGCCCGTCTGATCGCGCAGGATTGCAGCCCGGTGATAAAATCATCGCTATTAACGGAAAGGACGCCTATAAAATCACAAAGGATGAAGTATTTAAAAAATTAAGAGGTCGCAAGGGTTCCGCAGTAGATATAACCATCCGGCGTATTGGATTAATCGACCCATTTGATGTTACCATGATTCGTGACGATATACCCATTCACAGCGTAGGCGCAGCAACGATGATCGATAATGAAACTGGATATATCTTTTTAAGACGTTTTTCAGCTACAACCGAAAAAGAGGTTAAAGCCGCCTTGAAGAAGTTGGACAAGCATGGATTTAATCGTCTCATATTTGACCTGCGAGGTAATAGCGGGGGTTTTCTCGAGCAAGCAGCAGCGATTGCTAACCTTTTTATTACTACAAAAGATACGCTTGTTTACACCAAAGGAAAGATCCCTGAGGCAAACCAGGCATTTATCGCTGATCCTGCCAAAGGCCGTGATGATTTTTCACTCATTGTACTCATTAATCGGGGATCCGCCAGCGCCAGTGAAATAGTATCTGGTGCAGTACAGGACCTTGATCGTGGTCTAACAGTTGGAGAAACAAGTTTCGGAAAAGGATTGGTTCAGCGTCAGTTACCGCTTGATGGAGGTTCAGCGGTCCGGGTAACAATGGCGCGGTACTATACACCAACTGGGCGCCTCATTCAGCGACCTTATGAAGATGGCAATGATCTTATCTATTATAGAGAACTTTATGCAAAAAACCGTGAAGAGAAAATAGATAGTTTAAAAAAGTTGCGTCCAAAATATAAAACACGTGGAGGCAGAATTGTTTATGGCGGGGGTGGAATAACTCCCGATGTATATATTCCCTACAAAAATGAATTAACCGGACAAACCAGCAAAATTCTAAGACATCCCGAGCGACCCATTTTCAACTTTGCTTCAACATATGCAACCGAACATATATCAGAATTTGATGATTTTGATTTATTTCGGGAATATTGGCTGGTGTCCGAATCAATTTTTTCAGACTTCTTTTCCTACCTTGATCTAGATTCGATTAGTTATAATGCAGATTCTCTTCAAGCAGATAGATCATTCTTGACCAATCGGATAAAAAGCGAGATTGCCGGTTTTATATGGGGTAAGGATGAGGCAGCTGGTATTCGATTGGCCACTGACAATCAAATTTCAGAAGCATTAAATTACTTTAATGAAGCAGATGCATTCTTAGGGTCTGGTCATTAAATTCTGTGCCTTTTATCAGAAAAAACAGTGTTTTAAGTTTATGAATCGATATTTAAACGGAGACAAATAATGGTTGATTATTTCTATCAGGGTGGTGCTTTCATGTGGCCAATCCTCGGCGCTTTATTGTTTGGGCTGGGATTTGCTGGTGAAAGATTCTACTCACTACTCATGTCCGGTATGGATACACAACAATTCTTTGATGAAATACAGTCCACTATAAATGAAAGCGGGACTGATGAGGCGTTAAAGGTATGTGAAAGTACGGAAGGTCCGGTAGCTACTATCTTCTATGCCGGGATATCGCGTACACATCGTGGTATCGAAGAAGTAGAAAAGGCAATTCAAAATGCCGG
>DTUG01000090.1:0-599 GCA_012964275.1 Fidelibacterota bacterium
TATATATCAGCGCAGATATGGAGGGTATTACCGGGGTTACCCACTGGGATGAAGTAGATCATAATAAACCTGCTGTCTATACCCAATTTCAGGAACGTATGACCAAAGAAGTTGCAGCAGTCTGCGATGGAGCACTGGAAGCGGGTGCCAAAGAAATTTGGGTTAAGGATGCCCATTATTCCGGGCGTAATATTTTATCAGAATATTTGCCTAAAAATGTAAAATTGATCCGTGGCTGGAGCGGTCATCCATATTCCATGGTTCAAGAACTGGATGACAGTTTTGATGCACTAATAATGGTAGGTTATCATTCCCGAGCTGGGTCCGGTGGTAATCCTCTGGCCCACACTCTGTCAGGTTCCAAGATCGAACGTATGATCCTTAACGATCGCGAAGCGTCGGAGTTTTTGCTTCATGGCACCGTTGCAGCTAAATATGGCGTACCGCTTGCGTTTCTTTCCGGTGATGTAGGGCTTTGCGAGGAGGTCTCCAAAGTCAGTCCCAATACTCATACCCATGCCACAATGCTAGGTGTGGGAGATTCAACTATCAGCATGAATCCAGAAGAGTCCCGTTTTCAGATCAAAGAAAAAGTAACA
>DTUG01000090.1:609-3111 GCA_012964275.1 Fidelibacterota bacterium
CCAGTGCTCCATCGCAGACTGCTGCAACTTCTTTGGTCATACGGTTTGAAATTACAATTCGATATATGAAACATGCTGCTGCGTACCGTGCTTCTCATTACCCCGGCGCGGCAGCAGTGGATAGTAAAAGTGTGCGGTTTGCAGATCGGGATTATGATAATATCATGCGCTTTATCCTGTTCTGTGTTTGAATGAAATGGGTTTTTAAACCGGCGGGGGCTGTGCCCTGGCCTGTCCGGAATCAGGATGCTTTTTTTCCAGTGCACAATCTTTATTGTGTAGGCAGGAATTATAAGGATCATGCCCGTGAAATGGGAGGGGATCCAGACCGTGGGACGCCTTTCTTTTTCCAAAAACCGGCAGATGCATTATTAGCGCCAGGAGAATCACTACAATATCCAGCCGGAACATCAGACTTACAACACGAAGTGGAGTTGGTTGTAGCCTTAGGTAAAAGTGGATATAATATACAGGAGGCTAATGCGGAAAATCTGATTTTTGGCTATGGGTCAGGTGTAGATTTGACACGGCGGGATCAACAGTCTAAAGAATATAAATCGGGTCGTCCCTGGTTTCGGGGAAAAGTATTTTCCGGGTCAGCAGCTCTTTCGGAAATTGTCCCTAAAATGGATTGCCCAGATGTTAAGGATATGGAAATTAAGTTGGAGGTTAATGAAGACCTTCGACAGCGGACAAACTGCAGTGATCTAATCTGGTCAGTTCCGGAAATAATCTCATTTTTGTCTCAGGATATTCCGTTAGCTGCTGGTGATCTCATCTATACCGGGACACCGTCTGGGGTAGGAAAGTTAGTACAAGGCGATATTGTTAAGGCAAACCTGAATTCATTAGTAAGCCTTAGTTTTAAAGTAACGTAATTCTCATTTTGAAAAGGTTGCGCTTATGTATCGCCGGCATTTTTATTCAAATTTCGGCACAGGACATTCAGGTGAAAATGGTTACAGAATCATATATGGATATACCGATTCCGGTGATTGGAAAAGTGAAAGTTTCGATTATAAAGACAACTTATCTGGCAAAAAATTTACGCAAAACAATTGATTCATTTGCCGGGGATGGTTTTTTCTTTCGTTGGATCGTTGGCATAGTTTCCAATACAACTGGAGAGATTGTAGACATTACTTCCAGACAGGCTTGGGAATACAATACAGATGATCAGGAATACTGGGCAATCCCCTTTATGGATGAAGATTCAGATGATGAATCGGAAGAGAATGAAGATCAAAATGATGGCAATAGAAGTTTAAGTTATTCAATTAGTTTCAATGAAGAGAATGGCGCGGATGATGGAGAAAACCTGACAAGTGTTACAAGGTCTGGTGGTGATAAGATAGAAAATATACATGGTTTTCGTGTACGGAAATGGACAACAACTGTGTCCCGGGGCAATGATCGAATTGTTATAGATGAATGGGCAATAAAGGCATTGCCATTATTGAGATTGGCTGATTCATTGAATCGCGAAATTGAACTGGCACGAGGTACCCCTGATAGCCTTCTAAATCTTTTAAGGTTTGGCAGTGGTTTTTCTAATAATGAAACATTGTTGGGTGTTCCTGGCTTGGATAGTCTGATTGAGGTATCGGGAATTAATTCTATCTCTGGTGAAGTGATAAAAGGAGATGTATCATTTTTTGAGGATGGTAAATCTAAAGCCGGATTTGGATCGGAGGTCGTAGAAATATATGCTGAAACATTTGATTCATCATTCTATACCATCCCTGAAGGGTATGAGCGTATAGAAAATGAATAAGCTTTTATGCTGGTTCCTGATTATCACAACCGCAATATTTGGGAAAGACTATTTCCAACAGCACGTTGCCTATGAAATCAGCGTGGAATTGAACGACAAGGCACATACGCTTTCCGCACATGAAAAGGTAACCTACACCAATAATTCACCGGATACATTGGACTTTATCTGGTTCCACCTCTGGCCCAATGCCTATAAGAATGATTCCAGCGCTTTGGCGCAACAATTCCTGCGCCTGGGCAGCACCCGTTTTAAGTATACCAAGGAAAAAGATCGAGGCTATATAGACAGCCTGGATTTTTACATAGACGGCATTGATGCAGAATGGCAGTTTCACACGGAGTGGATTGATGTTGCGAAAGTGACCTTGCCCAAGCCATTGCCACCAGATGGAATTATTACCATTGAAACACCCTTTTTTGTGAAACTTCCAAAAGTGGTTTCCAGACTTGGACACACCGGAAAACACTATGAAATCACCCAGTGGTACCCCAAGCCGGCTGTGTATGATAAAGATGGCTGGCACCCAATGCCGTACCTGAATATGGGAGAATTCTACAGTGAATTTGGATCCTTTAATGTAAAGATCACCTTGCCCAAGAATTATAGAATCATGGCTACAGGTGACATCATTGATGGTAAACAGGAGTTGGCCTGGCTGGATTCGTTGGCCAGTATCGGTGATTCCTTGAATACACTAGAAGATAAGGAATTCAAGAAAGCTATAA
>DTUG01000091.1 GCA_012964275.1 Fidelibacterota bacterium
ACTGGGTATACTATTATCAGCAAAAATTTGGAGCGGAAGAACCCTATACGGGTAAAAGTTATTTCCCCAATCTAACGCCAAGGGCGACCTACGCTGCCATGATCTCTTACCTGGATGAGCAGGTGGGGGATATCGTAGCTAAGCTACAAGATTTGGGTCTCTACGAAAATACATTGATCATTTTTACCAGTGATAATGGACCTACCTACACCGGCGGTGCTGATACTCCCTTTTTTGACAGCGCCAAACCTTTTAAGACCAAACGGGGATGGGCAAAAGGATATCTGTATGAAGGCGGGATCCGCGTGCCCATGATTGCCAGTTGGCCGGGACATATTGCAGCAAACACCAAGTCGGATCATCTATCTGCTTTTTATGATGTAATGCCTACCTTGTGTGACATTATCGGCCTGCCGATCCCTGAGCAGACTGACGGCATCAGTCTTTTACCTACACTGCTGAATAATTCCCAGACTAAGAAACACGAATATCTCTACTGGGAATTTCCAGCATATAGTGGCCAGCAGGCTGTCCGGGTAGGTAAATGGAAAGGTATTAGAAAAGATATTTTTTACATGAATCTGAATATTGAACTCTATGATTTGGGAACTGATATCCAAGAACAGAATAATTTAGCTGCTCAATACCCGGATATTGTTGAAAAGATAGAAGCGATTATGAAACAGGAACATATTCCTTCCAGCCTGGATAAATTTAAATTTGCCCAACTGGGTGATAAATAAAGAAATAGCTGGATTTATCGGAAGTTATTACCATGGAATTCCATCTAAACCAAGGTGATATTTTCGCAATCCTGACGGCACTTTGCTGGTCATCGGGAGTGATATTTTTTCAGGTATCTGGCCGTATCCTCGGCAGTTTGCAGATAAGCCTGTTAAAGAACATCATTGGCGTCATTGGGTTTATTGGTTTTCTGGCAGTTCAGGGGGACGAGTTTCCATTATTTACTTATCATGATCTTTGGATCATGATCATCAGCGGGACCTTTGGAGTCGCCGTTGGAGACCTGTTTTTTTTAGCATCCCTGCGGAGACTCGGAGCCGGCTTGAATGCAATCGTGAGCACCGCTTACTCACCAACTGTCTTTCTGCTTGCATTCTTCATGTTTGGAGAAGTTATTTCTTTGCAAGCCTACTTCGGCGGTGTTTTGGTTATTACCGGAATTATCATCGGCACGCTGGAGATACCGAAAGATCGAGGTCGGGAGAATATAGCTTGGGGGGTACTCTATGGGTTCACAGCTCAGGCACTCACGGCTTTTTCAGTTTTATTACTGAAACCAATTATGGAAACACATCCGGTTGTTCCTATTGCCCTGGTGAGGTTTAGTACCGGGGCCTTACTGAGTATTGGTTTCCTGGTTTTTGCCAAAGGATTACCTGCCCTGAGAGAAACTATGAAACAGGGATTTAAACATCCGCCATTGATCATGGGGTCAATTTTGGGTACGTTTCTATCCGTGATCTTTTGGCTGGCCGGGTATAAGTACACCCTGGCCGGACGGGCTGCCATATATAATCAGCTTTCCACCATTTTTATCATTCTCTTGGCAGCCATTTTTCTTAAAGAAGCAATGACCCGGAGGAAGTGGCTGGCGGTGAGCTGTGCCCTTTCCGGAGCCTTGCTCGTGAGTGCATATTAGATAAAAAACATTCGGTAAATATCAAGCCCCGCCCAGTAGCGGGGTTTTTTGTTTGTAGAAATGCTGTTGTTAGATTTGGGTAAACTAATGAGTCTTTAATGAAACAATACTTCACAGGATTTTTCGCAGCATTTTTTTTAAGTGCGAGTGCGTTCTTGTTCATGGGGGCACAGAATAAAAACCTTGAGGATATTATGGTTAATTCCATAATGATACTTATACCAGGCGGTACATTTTCTATGGGGGGCAGGGGTGAACAAGCTAATGCAGATGAATTTCCAAGTCATACGGTAAAAGTTGATAGTTTTTTCATGGATGCTCATGAAGTATCTAATCGGCAGTTTAATTCTTTCGTAAAAAACACAGGCTACATCACTGTAGCGGAAAGAAAAATTGAATGGGAAAAAATGAAAAGAGATCTTCCACCCGGTACACACAGGCCAGCAGATGACATTCTTCAGCCTGGTTCAGTCGTATTTAAATCGACGGATGGCCCAGTAACATTGAGTGATGAAACACAATGGTGGGCCTGGACCATCGGTGCCAATTGGAAACAGCCGGAAGGACCCAGTAGCAGTATAAAAGATAGAATGGATCATCCAGTGGTACATGTGTCCTGGGATGATGCAGTAGCCTATGCTCAATGGGCTGGGAAAAGATTACCAACAGAAGCAGAGTGGGAATGGGCTGCACGGGGTGGATTAGATAATCCCATTTATCCTTGGGGCAATGTGCCACCCGTCCGATCAGCTGGCAAAGCCAATTTCTGGCAGGGACAGTTCCCTTATGAGAACACCGTCAAGGACGGTTTTTACGGCACCGCACCCGTTATGTCTTATATACCCAATGGATATGGGTTGTATGATATGGCCGGGAATGTATGGGAGTGGTGCTCCGATTTATATCATTATGAATCCTATCTCATAGATGCTAAAAATGAGGTGTGTAATAATCCTACAGGTCCTGCCACATCGTTGGACCCAAATGAACCTCATATGCCCAAGCGCGTCATGCGGGGTGGTTCATTTCTATGCAATGACAGCTACTGTAGCGGATACCGTGTTTCCAGGCGGATGCGCTCCAGTCAGGATACGGGGCTCAACCATACCGGCTTCAGGTGTGTTAAAACGGCGATGTAGGATGAAAAGATTATTGTATTTATTTTGTTTTCTATTTGCAGGCATTATGTGAATGTGGTGGCTACTACTGTAAATAACATTATACAGGATTTACCTGGGAATGATAATTATGATTTATCAAATGCTTAATGAAGCTGAAGAAATATTCATGGAACTATCGGCCTTTTGCATATGCATGAGCATGGAATGGGTAAACTGTTAATTTCAGCCAGGTTGATTTTGCTTTTGCCCTATTCGATTATTGTTAGTGAAGTGCTTATCGAGGAAGCATTCCCCAATTTGGTCTTCACGCGCCCACTTGACA
>DTUG01000092.1 GCA_012964275.1 Fidelibacterota bacterium
AGCGGATATGGAACAGTGGTCATCATGGATACGAAGAGAAAATACTATCCACAAAACATACGTTTTTAGAGGCAAAAACGATGTTGACCCGGCTGATCACACTATGATTAGAATCATGCTACCTTTAGTCTATATTCGAAAAGCATCTGTAAGCCCTGTAGATAACCAATATCAGTTAAAAAAGGAAGATCAGGTAATATTTCTTATAAATGAAAACAGGCTTGATGAAGCAAATGACTGGCTTAACAAAAATGGATTCACTCCCGTTTAACCGAACAGGAATCTAGACCAGTTTATAATAAATTAATCTATATATCCGCAAATAACCTTTTTTAATTCCTGCGGAGCTACTACTATTTCCGCATGTCCGTGTTGTTTCAGCCAATCTACAGTCTGAAATCCTTTTGATGTTTTTCTGCCTGTATATTGCTCTATAACCCGCTTGCCAGAAAAGCCAATATGCCCGGCGTTCTTCTCAAAAAGCCTGATCCCACGGCTGCCAACGCCAATGGCCACACCTCCCAAAGTCGGATCCGTAATCAGAGTAATGACCGTTAGTCCCGCACGTTCTGCTCTACTGATAGCAACATGAACTTTGGGAATACTAACCATAGATGAACATCCCTCATTCATGCGGGCACCTCCGCCGGCAACCTGCATAATGATTGGCAGGTTCCGTTCAATGGCTATTTCTACTGCTCTCCAGATCTTCTCTCCGGTACTCATACAGAATGAACCACCAAAAAATCCGAAATCGGTGGCACAAACAACAACCGGTTGCCCCAGAACTGTTCCATCACCAGTGATCATGGCCGACACTAATCCTGTCCTTTCCCTTGCCTCATTTAATTTTTCGTTATAGTCCGGAAATCCGAGAATATCTTTATCAATAATAACCCTGGTTTGCTTATGCTCGATAAATGAACCACTATCCAGGATCCAGTCCAAGTAATCCCAAGCTGATGGACGTACATAGCGATGGCCGCAAATATCACAGACAAAATTGGCAGTCCTCAGTTTTTCCAGATTTACCAGGTCATAAATATGATTTTCCGTTGCATCATAACAGCCGCTATGTCTTTTCAGATATCCATTCTTGTCTGCCCTTGGCAAACGGGAAACATGGCTTTGGATGGATTGGATTTCTCTGTTCTCCATATCATCCCACTCGCCAATCCTACGCCATCTTTCAACCCGATGTTCGAATAATTCATCTGAAGGTATTCCTTGAAGTCGGTGTAGATGTTTTGCAATAGATGTCCCGGCTGAATCCAGTGCCTCTTTCTTGAATCGATGAGCTGGGCCCATTGGTTCAGGAATAAGTTCATCAATAATCCCATTGACGAATCCTTCCTTTGACGTGATCTGGGACGCGGACGCTGCCTCATTGGACCGGGACCGGGTGCGAAACAGAATAGATGAACAGGCTTCTGGCGTGATCACCAGGTAAGTTGAGTATTCCATAGCCAGGGTTACATCACAACCTGTTAGAGCGATCGCCCCACCGGAACAGGCCCGATTGATGATTAAGGACAAGGTTGGCACGTTTACATCTGCCAGAGCATGGATGGTGTCCCCAATACGCCAAGCAATACCGCCAGCTTCCGATTCTTCCGTTGGGTCGGCGCCGGGTGTATCCACAAAAATAATAATAATTCTGTTTTCCTGTTCTGCTAACTCAACTGCTTGCACAGCTCGTTCATAAGAAGCTGGAACGGGCATTCCATGATTCCATCGTTTCACTTCATCCGGGTTTCCCAGAGCTTTGCGAATTTCTGCATAATCCGATGCAGGTCCGCTCTGCTGACCGATAAGCATAACGGGAATATTTTCCAGTTCTGCTTTATGGGTCTGGATCAGGCAGGTGCCAAAGTCATCCGATTCAAAGCAGGGCTCTACGGCATTAAAAATTGATAAATAATCAAGATACTTTGGCCTCTCGGGGTGGAAAGATAGTTCATACTTTTCGTACTCGGAGAGGTTATCTATCGATTTGGGCGAATAGTTGAAATCAGGGTTTCGTTCGAAAGATAATAGAAAGGTGCTACCCAAGACCTAGACCCGATTTTACGAAACCTTTTCCACCCATATTATTCAATCCATCAGAGTGCCGCCTGTTGATTCACCTATAAATTAATCCAGGCGGGACCATCGCCCCCCTCGGGGGGAACCCAGTCAATAATCTGATACGGATCCATTATATCGCAGGTCTTACAGTGTACACAGTTTGAAAAATTGATTTGCAGCCTTTGGCTATCACCATCCGGCACCATTTCATACACATCTGCCGGACAAAAATTTTTGCAGGGATTACCATACTCTTCAGCACATGTTGTAATGCATACATCCGGTTCATTTACGTGCAGGTGCGGAACTTGATCTTCTTCGTGAGCGGTAGCTGAATGGTAGATGTCTGTCACTTTATCAAATAGGTAGTTCCCATCAAATTGGAGATCTTTGTAACGGTCTTCTTTCAACCCCTTTTCCATCTGCTTATGGCCAGCTTTACTGGTTAAAAGATTTTTAAAACCCCATCCGCGGCCACCAGTCAGAAGCCCTATTCCTGCATTGGCCAGACCACCCAAAAGTCCATGATCGAATCCCTGATGAAAATTTCGCACCTTCCACAATTCATCTCTGATCCAACTCGACTTTACCCGATCATCATAATCTTTCAGTTGGTTTTCAATAAAGTTATTCTCAGCTAATGCTTTAGCAACTGTTTCAGCGGCCAGCATCCCAGATTTCATGGCTAAGTGGATACCTTTCAGCCTTTGCCCATTCATAAATCCAGCGGAATCACCAATCAGCATGGCACCGTCTACTGACAGTTTTGGAATAGAATACCAGCCTCCTTCAGGAAGCGATTTAGCTCCATAAGCAACCATTTTGCCGCCTTCCAACATCGAATGAATCCAAGGGTGAGTTTTCAATTGCTGAAGTTCGTGATGGGAATCCACGCCTGGATTCTTATAATCCAGGCCTACCACCAGACCCAGATCCCAAATATCATTCTCCATCCCATATAGGAACGCACCACCAAAAATATCTTGGCCCAAAGGAAAGCCCATAGTATGAGCCACATATCCAGGTT
>DTUG01000093.1 GCA_012964275.1 Fidelibacterota bacterium
GTGTCTCTATTTTTCCGCTATTTCGATGGATTTTTTCTTTACGGATTTCTTTTATCTTTTGCTGATGAAGATCTTTTTGACTGGTTCGACCCCAAAATACGGAACACCAGTCAGCGCGACTTCCACTGGTTTGAAACCATATGGCTGCGAACCATGATCTCATCAAAAAAAGAACCGATTATTGGAAAACTGTTTTCCCTTAGCACTAACCTTCCCGCATTTATGGAACGATTTCCTGAATCAAAAATAATTTATATGGTTCGTGACCCACTGAATGTATTGCCGTCTGGATTGAGCCTGGTGACAGGCGTCCTTGATAAACGGTTTGGTTTCTGGAATCTGCCTGAGCAAAAACGAAATCAATATATTGGTCGTTTATATGCTGCACTGGTCGAACTGCTTAAACGCTTCCACGATGACTGGGTGAATGAAAGAATCGAAAAATCAAGAATATTTATTGTTAGATACGATCAGATGATGAACAACTTCGAAGATATAATGTCAGGCATTTTTAAATTCACTGGTTTCGAACCGTCTGCTGATCTAATAGATGACGTAAAAAAAACTGCAGAAAAACAGCGTCAGTATGAAAGCACGCACGCATACGACCTGGAAAAATTCGGTCTGAATGAAGCACGGATCAGGGCTGATTGTTCTTTCGTGTATAAAACTTTTTTAGATCAATGAGACCTATATATATTTATACAATTATCTTTGTCTCGATATCCACGGTATTTGGCTCCATAAATGCATTTGAAATCACATCATCCGAATCTCTTAATAATTGGATCGTTCTGCAGAATGATGCTACTTGGATCGGGTGGACAGACCACTCTGGTTTCCCGGTTTGCCAAACCCGGGCCACTTTTCCCTACCCGATGAAAAAAATTTCAAACATCATCGAAGACATTGAAAACTATCCAAATGTTTTCAAGAGAATTACAATGGCAAGAATATTGGATGACGATATTGCCCATGTGGTACTGGACATGCCCTTTCCCTTTTCGAGTCGGGATTACATTATCCAATTTGTAATGGATAAAAGCCATACATATTGGATTTTCAATTTTAAAGCAGTTACGCATAATGATGCACCGGTAAACGATAAATATGTTCGATTACTTAACGCAGCCGGTGAATGGCTTATTAAACCTATCAGCAATAATGAAACCGCTATAGCCTATACCTGGAATGGTGAGTTGCTGGGTGATTTTCCATCCTGGGCATTGCCCAGAGCATGGAAAACTCAGGGCAACGAGATCATCGACTGGCTAAATGAAGCTCTGTCCAATTAAAAAGAAATGAAGAAAAAAATATTTATTTTACTGCTGCCAGTGTTCACAGTTTGGAATTTTGCTCAATCCACTAACGACTACGGTGGTTACGTGGACCTATATTATACGGCTAGACTTTCTGATCATTCCCTGATAAACCTACCCTATCGGATTTTTAACATTAATGTAGATCATCAAAATGGAGATTTTTCTATAAAATCAACACTGGCCCTTGAACATCAACTGAGAAGCGATACCTATTTTCTCACAAATAGCAGCCCACAGGATTATCATTGGGATCTGCGGGAACTATACATGCAGTGGTTCACCAGCTTTGGCGAGATCCGAATTGGTAAACAAATACATACCTGGGGAAGTACAGATGAGAACAGCCCCATTGATGTGGTAAATCCTCTTGACTATTATTATCTATTTTCTGCAGGTGCCGAACGCAAACTGGGTACCTTTTCAATTGCATCTGATATTTACTGGAGAAATTTTAAGCTCGGTTTTGTTTTTTCTCCTTTACATAATACTCATCGGACTCCTTCAGGGGATAACGATTTTCCCATCAAACTTCCCATCAACCCTCAGGAATATCAGATTTTTCCGCTCCATGACCAACCATTCGAAGGTGGATTTTATACCGTTTCATCCTGGAATTTTGGGGAAATCTCCTATTATTATTTTTCCGGATACGATAGGTTATTCAATTTTACGGGAGTTAGTACATATTCCCATATTGATAATAGCTCTTTCGTTCAAGTGGAATTGGTTTACGGGTTTCGAAAAACACAGGCTTTGGGCATGGGGGCAATTTTATTAAATGATTTATTTACAATAAGAGCAGATATGGGTTTGTTTGATACTCGGGACCAAAACTCATCAATTTCCAGAGAATTAGCTGGAGTTGCCTTTGGGTTTAACAATTACATATTTGTAGATAGTCTTTCGTTTCCTATGGAGGAAAAAGCCAGATATTATCAGTCAACCCTTCAGATAGAGGTAGAACTCCCTGCAGATATTAATTTCATCGGCCAGATTTTCATCTACGATACACTTTATTATTCGTCAAATGATTTCCCAGTAGATCAGGAAATCAGTATTCCCAACCTTGAAATTGATCCGGATAACTTTACACCTGCCGATTTCTTTACCCCAGGAATCGGTGCCCCAATGGCCGTATTATCCAAAAAGTTGGCTTTTTTTAACTTGGAAAGAGATTTCCTAGACAGCCAGTTAAATATCAACTTGACAGCCATGCTAGACTTGGATAAAACGGGTTATAAAGGTACTGTGCCGGGAGCCCTATATTCCTTTCAAACAGAATACAATCTATTGGAAAATCTTAAAGCAATATTAGGAATCACAAAAATTATCGGTGCAGACGGCCACCCGGATGGTGATCAATACCGGTTCAACCAGATGGAAGATTTCTCCCATATGAGGTTGGAAATAAAATACTTTTTCTAATTCTAAAAATAAAATTCAGTTTACTTTAGAAGCGTAGTCTTCAGCGTCATTGCGCTTCCTCTTACGCTCACCCGTATAAAATAAATCCCGGATGGATAAGTGTTCCCGTTCCATTTTACAATATGTTTACCGGATGAAAGGAGTTCATCTTTAAGCACGATATCTAATTGATCACCGGAAATATTATACACGGCCACGGTTACATTTTCAGGGTGAGATAAGGTAACCCGAAATGCAGTTTCCGGGTTAAATGGATTAGGATATGCCTTTGATATTTCAAATTCTACCGGAAGGTCAACATGGGTTGAGATTGTTGTACTGTCACATTCCTGGGGTATAGTCACCTGAAAAGAATAATAAAACTGATCCAAACTGGTATGGAGATGTTCACTCGTTTCTATGCACTCCGGAAGATCTTCGCAAAGATAATTTCCACCAATGGCAAAATACGGGTACCAGGCAGGATCGTCTTCGTTCCAATCTATATTCAAGGAACAAATGCAATCCGGCACTGCAGCCAGGTTATTATTGAATAGCCAGAGGTAGTTCAGGTTTTCCAACTGGCAGATAGATTCGGGGATGGAATCCAATTCATTGTAGCCCAGGTCCAGAAAATACAAGTTAGTGAGTTCACCAAACTCTTCTCCCAAGGACCCCAGGATGTTATTGGATAAGTATAATGACTGAAGGTTTGAGAGTTGACTAAAACTTTCAGGGAGATTGGGAATACGATTCCATTCCAGGTACAGGGAACTAAGTTCACTCCAGTCACCAATATCGTCCGGCAGAACAAATATGGTATCATTCACGCCATAGCTGTTCCCGTAATTCCCTGCAACCAGGATTTTTAATCTGCCGTTGAGCCAGGTTTGGGTGCCAACCTCCAGCGATGAATCATAATCAAGCTCATTCATGGTAATCAAAGCATCCAACACCGCCAAGTCGACATCTGACAGGCAGCTGTCCCCACTAATGATAGTTACATTATCGGGCAATTCATCAAAATAGGTGTAGGTGCTGTCGCATTGCCCGAATAAGAAAGAAGCAAAAAACATTACTGCATAGATGACTGCTTTAAGGATCATTTCAAAAGCAACATCTTTTGGACATTGTCTTTTCTACTGTCTATCAAGTGAACAAAATACACACCGCTGGGATGGTTTCCTGCATTCCATTGAACTTCATGTTCGCCGGGTTTCAACCACCCATCAACGAGTGTTTCCGCCAACACACCGTTTATGTCATAGACATGTAGAGAAGCGATTAATCGCTTCTCTACTGAAAAGCGGATGGTGGTGGTGGGGTTGAAGGGATTTGGGAACGGAGGAAATAATGAAAACGCGTGTGGGACGATATTTGAATCAACAATCAATGCTCCGGAATAAGCATTCACATTAATGGTTCCTGCCAACTCCGGTCTATGGGTAGGTGTAACTATCAAAGTTAACAGGTTGCCTCCAGAAATCTCGCTGACGTTACCGGTGAAGGAAAGTGTCATATTCTCTTCCGCGCCAAGGGTCACGGATCCGGACTGGCCGCTGAACCAGTCCATATTATCAGAAAATTCATAATTATATGTTTCCCCAACGGACCCTTCATTGAATAACTCAAAATTAACTTCGGTATTCCCAAGGGGTAAAAAAACGCCAGTCTGATCATCGCTGGTTTGCAAACCATGGACGATTACACAAAAGGCAATGGGGAAAATGCCGGGAATACGATTAGCGCGGTAAACTGCTCCATTCGGCAGTGACAGATTGTAATGCGCTTCCCAGATAACTTCACCGCTGGAATCCACCTCCAGTGATGTCCCTCCGCCTCCTACCGTGGTTATCAGCATATTGCCATTGTCCAGTTTCTGGGCATTACCGGATGCAAAACCGAAAAGGTTTTCCGGGAGTACATATTCCCAAACCAGTTCAGCCTCATTTTCATTCACTGCGATTTCGATAGCCCTTGAGGTGGGTTCAGTAGTTTCCAGGAAAATTTCGCTGAGATTACCATTATCAAAGGTGACAATATGACCGTCCTCAGTAAGCTGCAAACCGTGCTGAAAACTGAAACCAAGATCATGCCCCATTGTTACATCACCTGACAACATTTCATGTCCCAGATTCCAGATAACGCCTCCACTGGCATAATCAATCTTCGTGATGCGGGATAAATGACGAATGGATATATAAAGTGCGTTTTCTTCATCAGAAAAAAATGCTGCATTCATGTGAGTCCAGTCATACTGCAGATCAAAATAAGCCTGATCCCATGTTCCGCCTAGCTGATCATAATCTGCCATACTATAGTGATCAAAAGTATCCCAACTCCAAACGACTTCTTTGGTATCTTTGTCCCATTCTACCAGTTTATCACCAATCCAGGGAAACTCCAGGGTGACCCCATCGGCCTGATAGCCTAACTGCTGGAATAAAGGTGTCCAAGGTCCGATCGGAATAGAACCTATTGATGATGTTGACACAATGCCCATGTAATTCCCATTTGGAAGTCTAAATAGATCATGGTGTAAAAATTCATCATTAGGTTCATCCCAAATGATTTCATTATCAATAGAAAATACAATGCCGGGAAGGTTGTTCTCTGCATCTGAATTGAGGTAGCACCCGAAAAGATCAACGTAAGGACTGGAGTTATAGTAGACAATATCCGTTTCTCCCGTATTCCAGATCTCTCGACCGTTCCGATCAATTATAGCGCTGAAATAGTTGAAAAACGCACCAAAAACCGTTAATCCATCGGCAATCTGGTTTTCATTAAAAATAGTGGTTTCTGCCACAGAACGCTTCTCACCAGTTGAAAAAGAAAATGTTTCAGACCAGACACCCCCCATACCATTGTTAAACACAGGTTTAACATGCCAAAAATATTCGGTTGCCCATTCAAAATTATCTCTATCGATATATAGCAGTGTATTATCGGTAATCTCAATAATCGGAGTCGAAAAATCCTCGGCTGTAGATGCCTGAAGCTGATATTCATATGCGTCAGGGATTTGTTCCCATTCAAAACGAACATAGGTATAGTTCAGCAGGCTGTTATTTTCAGGATGGACCAACCCGGCAAAAACTGTGAAGGGTATAGAAACGAATAATGTTATCACCTTTGAGTATGTAACTTTAAAAAGCATATGAATTTTCTGAGATTTCGGTTAAATGGGTGGCCTAATTAATAAGACTCAAGGTTGGTTAAAAAGTTATTTAACGTTGGTAAGAAAAGACTTGGTGAATATTTGATTCTCTAAACCAGCATTGGGTTTGAAAGAATCAATAGTCATTATCGTATGGTTTCCGTTCACTTTTGTCATTTCCAACATAGCCGGTGACCAGAAATCGGACTGTTGTGTAAAATCCCGTACATACAGCGTTTTTTCCAGTGTGTTTTCATCCTGGAAAAATTCAACTTTTCTGATCTGCCAGATCTTATCATCCACATAGATCTTTTTGCCCCAGTAAGCGCTTTCAACTCTGGGAATGGTCCTGACCACATAACAGGAGTAGCCTTCAATCGTTTCCCGGCCTTCAAGAGTCAGGCTGTCATCCTTTACCTCACGATTTTCGAGATCTTCATATATAAAGTCAGTCCCCATAAATGATTTTCCCTTTTCCTTCGTTTTAATCCGCTTTGATGTTTTCAATCTGGGGAGGAAAAACCATTGTTCCGTGGTGCCGTCTCTTCTAGTCCAACTCAACAAACCTGTTCCCTTTATCGATTTAGGTTCCTGAAACCGTAACAGTTGTTTTTTCTCATAATTGCCAGAAGAAAATTTCTTTTCGTAGCGTGTGAAAGCTCGTACTCTACGTTTCTCTTTCCCTGCCTTGGTTCTGATGATATCCAAGCGTATTTCCGATATGGAGGATTCTGGCTTTGGTGCTGATTTTACCTTTGTCATAACCTCAACAGCGGTAAGACTCACCTTATCTGGAAATACAATAGATTGTAGAAATAAAATGACGGTGAGTTTAGTTTTCATTTTCGTCACTTTTTATAAACAGCAATCCAATGGGTGTAAAAATCAGGCTGATGATAGCTACAAGCAAATAATCCTGCCGATGTGTTAGCTCGGAAATACCGGCGGCCTGGAGACAGATAAAGACATAAGAAATGATAACAATATCTAAATTATCCTGTCCCCAATTCACGATATTTTCCAATGTGAATAACGTATAAAGACTTTGCTCCGGTCCAGCATTCAAAAAAGCGGCAATAATCCACCAGATAATCACCCCAATTGATAGCATTACAAACAAAAAGCTTATTAATTTATCTTTTTTGTCGCTCTTCATTCGTATAAAAACTTTGGATTTAAAAGACTGACCATTGCAGGCAGAATAGCCAAGCCTCCAATCAAACAGAAAGCAATGGATGCCATGATCAAAACGCTGAATGCCTTTAAGGGCATAAAAACCGAATACATTAATACAGAAAAACCAACGACAACTGATATGCCGTTGAATAAAATTCCCTTCCCTGAAACTTTCATGGTATTTGCAATTGCATCTTCCAGTGTATTTCCTTCGCGGATATGTTCGCGCAGATGCCATAAGAAGTGTACGGAATAATCAACACCTACTCCCACCAGGATACAGGTTAATAAAGATGTAGTCATATTAAGAGGGATACCAAAATTGCCCAGCAGCCCGAAAATAAGTAATACCGAAAGAGACATGGGCAATGTCGCCAGAATTCCTCCTACTAATGAACGAAATACGATCGACATAATGACAAAAATGATAATTGAAGCGTACGCCAGACTGATAATCTGTCCCCGAACCACTAAATGACTTACGGCACCTAGCATGGCAGCTGGACCAGCAAGCATGGGTTTAATCGGGCGATTATCGTAATAATGGGCGTGAATGTAATCTTCGGTATCGTCTACCAGCGCCATCAGTTCTTCGGTATGCACTTCTCCTATCCGAATAAATACCTGTGTGAAACTTGGTTCATCCGGGTCATCCAGAATCAAGTTAAAATCATCCTCATCACCGGTCAGTGAATACAAAAACATATATTGGACTATCAATTCTCGGTCCCCCGGGATTTTCAGGGAATCGTAGTTCCCATTGTGAAATGCAAAATGCATTTTTTTAACAACATCCGTAATAGAATACGTCGAAGTAACCGACGCATTTTGCTTCTTGATATGATCTGTCAGTTTATCAATATGGGACAATACATCGGGATCATAAATATCACCCTCTATTAGGATATTAAGCTGAGTGGAGCCACCAAAAGCACGGCTGATAACCTGATTGGCAATCCTTATTTTAGAATCCTTCGGAAAAAAATGGTCTGGCACCGTATCGATAGTTATATCCCTGATGCCTAAAGAAAACCAAAACATTCCAATAAAAAGAATAACCAGAAATGGAACTCTATATTTAGAAAAAAATCGACCCCAGGAAACGAGGAATTTATTCACTGCTAGCATACTTCCCCTTTTACTCAGATAAGCAGGCCGGGGTACCAGGATGAGAATAGAAGGGATCAGAAAAAGGCTTAATAAAAATGCAACAGCAATCCCAAATGAGACCAGTAACCCAATCTCGCGCACCTTGGGTAGTTCATGGGACATCAGGCTCATAAAACTAACAATGGTTGTTGCGCCAGCTAAAAAGATAGGCATACCCAGCCTGTTCATGGTCCGACGCAAAATAACTCCCCGGGTTAATTCCTTATCCAGTACTGTATATTCATAATAATGGGATATGATATGGATGCCATAATTATTAGCAATGGCAATGAGCATAATGGGAATTAACCCTCCAATGATTGGGACAGTTAACTCCAGCCAGGCCATGAGTCCGAAAGTCCACATGATCGAAAAAGCAACCACAAACAGGGGTAGAAAAATTCCCGTCCAGCTCCGAAAACTGAGCAATAACAGAAATATCATCAATCCCAGGGCTATGGGCGTAAAGGTCCTTAGGTCTCGTCTTACATTATCAATGGATTCTGCCGATGAGATTACGGGGCTGGCCAAATGAATTGTCTCCGGACCTTCAAACTTTTTAATAATTCGAAATAATTCTTCTCTAAACTCAATTTCATCAAAATCCAGAGATGCTGCGACCTGGGCAATAAAACACATTATCTTCAAATCTTTGGAAACTAAATTGCCGATCACGCCACTTTCATGCAGTGTTTGTAGCAAAAGTGCCCGTCCTGCCGAGTCGGAAGGGATTTCATTGAAAAGAGGCTCAATCCCGAAACCGCCATCATCCGGGACAATACGCTTTTGACTGTAAATAGAAGCCGTGCGACTGATCAACCCCATGGCTTCCAATGAATCCTGTAACGCAGAAAATTTTGTTAGGGTCTTTTCTGACAATAAGCTGTCGGTTTCCACAGCAATGACGACAATCTCGCTTCCATAAAATAGGTCTTCAACCAGTTCCATGTTCTGAACAGTGGGATGATCCCGGGGAACAAGGGAACGTAATCCGGGGTCTATTTCCAGTCCAGGGATTTTCCACAGGATCAATAAAGTAAAAAAACATACCCCAGCAATGAGCGTGCGCGGGTAGTGTGCATCCAGCACAAATAATCGGCGTGTTATTCCTCTCAGTGACATAGCGAAAAGGCATGAAATTTACTATGTTCTGTTCACAGATGTGAATCTCTACAAAGCCCGTTTCAGTTCGTTGTAATTTTTATATATGATTTCTCTGCCGGCTCCACTGAAAAAACCAATTGTGATATTAGCGAATGGAGAATTTCCTGTCCATCCTGTACCAAGAAATTTGTTAGATAAATCTGGTACGATCATCTGTACTGACGGAGCCGCTGATAAACTGATCAAAAACGGCTTGAAACCGAACGTTACCATCGGTGATTTTGACTCAACAAACCTGTCGGAGCGTAAAATACCAGGACTCTGGATACCGGCACTAAGCCAAGACAGGACCGATCTGCAAAAAGCACTGGACTGGTGCATCGAATATAATGTCAGCCATGTTACCATTTTGGGTGCCGGCGGCGGTCGGGAAGACCACACCCTGGGAAACATGCATAATCTGGCGGAATATGACGATAAGATGAACCTGAAAATGGTCACTAACCATGCAACCATAATCTGCGTACAGGGCAAAAAGTCGATTACCACCTACCCCGGCCAGGCGGTATCAATCATGGCTATTCATTCGGTGAATTCAATCTCTGTATCCGGTCTTAAATATCCCATCGTTGATGAAAAACTGCTGCCTTCTTCACGGGCGATCTGCAATGAAACTCTTAGCAATAAATTTTCGCTGAACACTACGGACACCGTCTGGGTGTTCATCAACCACCCAGATTAAATGTCGCTTCATTATTTAGATTGGCTGATCATGGGTGGGTACTTTGTTGCACTGGTGAGGATCGGTTTTTTCCGCAGCGGATCCATTAAGGAAAATCAGAACGAATTTATTCTCTCTGGACGGAGACTCAGCCTGCCCGGGTTCATTGCTACCCTGGTCACAACCTGGTACGGTGCAATCCTCGGTATAGGTGAAAACACCTACCTGCATGGAATTCAGACCTGGTTCATCTTCGCCCTGCCTTATTATGTGTTTGCAGCCATTTATGCGGTTTGGGTCGCGAACCAGGTTCGGCAACAGAAACAATTTTCCATCCCCGACCATTTTCGGAAATCTTATGGCAAAACTACCGGAATCATCAGCGCAGTACTGATTTTATTTCTCTCGAGCCCGGCGCCGTATATCCTGAGCATGGGCGTACTATTGCAATTTATCTTTGGTATCAAACTGGGATGGGCCCTGATCATTAGCACCGTTTATAGCGTAGCCTATGTCTACAACGGCGGATTCAGAGCCGTGGTCAGGACCGATTATTTTCAGTTCATCCTCATGTTCCTTGGATTTGGGTTCCTATTCATTTTTTTATGGCGAAGCGCCGTTTCCCCATTTGAACTATTCCGCGGATTGCCAGCTATTCACACGCAGCCTCTGGGCGGGCATTCACTGCAATATGTGCTGGTCTGGTTTTTCATTGCACTCTGGACGATCGTGGACCCGGGATTTTTTCAGCGCTGTGCCGCCGCTGAATCACCTGAAATTGCCCGGAAGGGAATTCTGATCTCTATCGGTTTCTGGTTTGTCTTTGACTGCCTGACAATCATTACAGGGTTATACGCTTTCATCCTTGTTATTCCCGAGTCACCAATCATGTCCTTTCCCGTTATGGCAGCAGAAGTTCTGCCGCCCATATTATTGGGACTTTTCCTGGTAGGTATTTTTGCCACCATCATGTCTACAATTGATTCCTTCTGCCTGATCAACGCCATCACTCTCGGACGTGATATCCTTTGGCGGATCCAGGCATCAAAAACCAAAAGATATCCTACACCATTTATTAAGGAAGGGCTGGTGATAACGGCATTTTTATCCATTGTCCTGGCGTTTTCTTTGCCATCCGTCGTAATGCTTTTTTATACCTTAGGGTCTATCCTGATACCTGGATTGATCCTACCATTCCTGTTTGCGCTGAATAGAAAAAAAGTATCTGAAGATCTAGCCAATCTCTGGGTTGTGCTTCCCGTCCTTGTTTCTTTTATTTGGGTCCTGGTCAGCAAAATAAACGATACTATCCTATGGAATATTGAGCCATTCTACCCCGGTATGGCCGTTTCTATTTTCCTAAGCATTTTTATTATCAAAAAATAGTGTATGTATCATATTTAGATGCATAATATTATGATACATTAGCATTTTGTATCATATTTATACCTTGGTAATATTTTAATTATATATTCTATTTATAGACGGTAAAATAAAAATATTTTCTTAAATAATAAAATTGTGGCACGGATATTGACATAATTAATCGAGTAACAATCAACTAACAGAAAGGAAACTGGAGAAATAAAATGAAAACATTAAAACGACTCATAAAGAAAACCAACGGCGCAAGCCTGGCTGAGTTTGCAGTTGTGGTAGCATTAATGGCTGCCCTGGCCGCTTCAGCCGCACCGAAGTTTTCAGCCATGACTGAAGGTACCAAAGATAAAAAGTCTGAAGAAGAAATGGATAAACTGCTGAAAGCTGCGCGGAACTTCTATAATGAGAAAGCACAGCCTATTGGCGAAACTGTGGCATCTGAAGGTCGCGGCCGCTTCCCCGGACAGGAAAAGTTCAATATCCAGGTAGGCGGATACCAGTATGAAGGCGACTTAGCCGCTGTTCTGGATCCATGGGGTGCAGAGGGTGCGGCACAATTTAACAACTATCAACATACCGCAGCTTCAAATTGGAGATCCGTATTTGGGATTACCAATACAGATGCTCCGGCACCTACCGGTCACGGCGGTGTAACGGACGATGTGGTTGGTACCTGTACCAGTTGCTCGTATACTCCCTGCTGCATAGGCTCAGACGAATGGGGCGAACTGTTTGGCAACAACCCGGTCCGCAGCCCGTATCAGGACGGTCACTACATGTATGTTGTGATCCCTGGATATGGAACCGGTTCACAGTCAGTGCCACCGATGCTGTTCCTGTCGGACCTGGAAAATCCAATGGAGATCATGCAGTTCTATATGCCCTAAACAATACTTGTTTACCTCCTTGTTCGTTCGTTGAACAATAAACAGCGCCCCGGGACATTTCCCGGGGCGCAATATAAGTGTTTCAATTTGTAACATTAAGTGACATATTTATCACTTTTGTTACATCCCGCCTTTTGAATTCCTACTCCAGGAAAAAAAAATTTATTGACATAAAACTGGGATTTTTCTTAAAAACCTGCCGTTCTCTGGCACACTAATTGCTGAATCATAGGCAGATTTCCAACAACGAACGGAGGAATCCCCATGAAACAACAAGTAAGGCAAATCCTTAGAAAAACAAGAGGCGCAAGCTTGGCTGAATTTGCAGTTGTGGTAGCATTAATGGCTGCCCTGGCCGCTTCAGCCGCACCGAAGTTTTCAGCCATGACTGAAGGTACCAAAGATAAAAAGTCTGAAGAAGAAATGGATAAACTGCTGAAAGCTGCCCGAGGCTTCTATAATGAGAAATCCCAGCCCATTGGCGAAACGGCGATCTCGGAAGGTCGCGGCCGCTTCCCCGGACAGGAAAAGTTCAATATCGGGGTCGGTGGGTACGCTACTGAGTTTGAAGTCTTTCAGGTCATTGGTGGTTTCGATATCGAGGACCCGTTTAACCACTACCAGTCAGCGGAAGCTGAAAACTGGGTATCGGTATTTGGCATTGATAACCCCGATGCTCCGATTCCACCAGATGCTGCCGCGGTATCAGACGATATCGCCGCGGGTTGTGTTAGTTGTCATTCGGGCGAAGAGACATGCTGCACGGGCGCTGTTGAATGGCTTGACCTGTTTGGCGCCAACCCTGTCCGCAGCCCGTATCAGGATGGTCACTATATGTATGTGGTGATACCCGGAAGCGGGACCGGCTCGCAAGCTACGGCGCCGAGACTCTTCCTGGCGGACCTGGAGAATCCAGCGGAGATCATGCAGTTTTTCATGCCGTAATACCATTGCCTCCTATTTTGGTTTACCAAGAGACAGCGCCCCGGAATACCACCGGGGCGCTTTTTATATATAAAACCGGACCCATCATTCTATCAAACCGTGACTAATTACCGACGGAAAACAGCATTATTTCCAATAGCACAGAAATTGTTATATTTCATATGTCCATCGCCTTATCATGAAACACTATAAAAAAATTTCAAAACATGCTCGCGGGGAGACATTGCTGGAGTTTGCTGTCGTTGTCGCCCTGATGGCGATACTTGCTGTCTCAGCGACCCCCATGTTCTCGAAACTGCTGTACAAAGGGCATAAATCAAAAACCATGTCCGAGATCGATAAAATGATCGCCATCGGGAATACATTTTACCAGGAGAAGGCAGAGTCCGAGGGACGGGGCAGTCTCCCGGGACAACAAAACAATTTTACAACACCGGTGGGCGATTACACCAGTGAAGCAGTCGTAATGGCTGACCTGGAAGTATTTGACAGTTACGAGTACGAAAATGCATCTAAATGGTGCTCCCTGTTCGGCCTGAATAACGCTGATGCGGGAATCCCCTATGAAATTCAGCAGGCTTCGGGCGTACAGGAAGTAGCGCAAGGCATTGCAGAGTGGAACGCACTGTTCAATGAGCATGCACTGCGCAGCCCTTTCCAGGACGGACACTACATCTATACAGTGATCCCCGGTAGTGGATCCGGAAAAAACGCCGTGGCCCCAGTTCTTTTCATCGCCGACCTGGAAAATCCAAGCACCTATCACAAACGACTCCAGCCCTGAAAACCCATTCAGGGTTCTCCCCGGGTGATTCCCGGGAAAATAACCCCATCTAAAAGAAAAAACACCGGCCCGACCCTATAGGGCTTCCACCGTCTCAAATTGATCAATCTGTATCAACTCTGGACACCTATTTGATACTCCAGGTTTTCCAGCCATGTGAAACCCGTCACGTATTAATACTTTTTTTCCCTTATTCCCGA
>DTUG01000094.1 GCA_012964275.1 Fidelibacterota bacterium
AGCCAGGCAACAATGTGAGATCTATAGTTCATATCCCTACATGGAAATATATGCTAAGAGGTCAGAAAAAAATGTTTTCATTTCACCAGGCAGATTTTTATTTCTGGATCGGGTTGGGCTTGATCCTGGAAATACCTGAAGTTATCATTTGGTTATTATTTGTGGTATTATTTATCCGGGTTTTCGAGAGAATCAAAAGCCGCGCCCGTTATTTAGGATCATTGGATAAAGATCTGTTTAAATGAATTTTCCTCATTTGGCAATCTACCTTGTTGCCGGGCGGGGCTCCCGTCTTGGTAATATGACGGAAGAATACCCGAAATGTCTCATACCCATTAATAATGAACCCCTGCTTACCCGATCGTTGCGCCAGTTATCAAGCTTGGGGACAAAAAAGGTTATTTTAGTAGTAGGTTATAAAGCGGAAATATTCCAAGATCATTATGAATCATCCTATATGGGTATGGATATACGTTATGTGTTTAACCCGGATTGGGCAACAACCAATAATGTGATTTCCTTTGATCGTGCTATCCCTTTCATTGATACTGACTATCTACTGTTGGAAGGAGATTTAATATATACAGATGCTGCGATCAGCAGGATGCATCACACCGATTCTATGGCCATTGCCCCATTTCAAACTCATATGGACGGCACGGTTGTTGCAATCGATGAAGACCATTATGTAAAAATGATGTACTTGAAATCTGATAAGGTTAGACCTCAAGCATCAGAATCGCTTTATAAAACAGTTAACATTTATTGTTTTAGCCAATCAAGCCATATTAAGGTTATTCAACCGGAGGTAAAGCGCCTGCTGGCGCGGGGAGCGCATCAATCTTATTATGAAGAAGCCTTTGCTGTAGCGATTAAGCAACAATCTCTATATATAAAAGCAATTTCGTTCGCTGATCAACTCTGGTATGAAATTGATACGCCAGAAGATCTTGAGACAGCAAAAGATTTATTCAGCAACAAATAATTAGTCAGTTTGTTTATATGAGAGTGGATGGTAGTAAAATAGATCGATCAATCTATCCATGATCCGCTCCAGTCCAACTAAACCGTAAAACCGGACCCACTGTGTCCAATAGCGGACCAATATCATAGGGTGAACAAAATGTATTTTTTCAGTGGGATAATTCCATTTCGTCAGTTCTTTTCCTGCGCACCATTCCAAACTGTGAACTTCGTTTTTGGATAACTCTTCCTGCCATTGGCCGATAAATTTTGCTGATAGAGGTTTAGATGTTTTGTAATGCCATGGTTGCTTGTATCCTGGGATATTTTGCTCCGCATTCAAATGAAAATTCACCATCGCAGGTTCGTATGTTTCACCCAGGAATTTACATATCTCCCTTAAATGCAATTCCGGTTCGTTGATAAGGTCCTCGTAGCGAATTTCCATAAACTGATCCTTGTAGATGTTGATTGCGTCTGAGCCCATTCGAATAGCGTGCCGCCAGTTGAGTATGGAATAAATTGCACTTTTTTTCCACCACGGCATCCTCTTCAGGGATGCTACGCAATCACGACCATCGCGTATGACATGAATAATACGGGCATCAGGGTACAGTCTAACCAGTTGAGCAATATATCTTATGTAATAAGGCCGTTTATCTCCCCATCTAGATTTGTTTCGCTCTAAAGAATATTGCTGAAAAACAGCCGCGGTTATGTCACCTAGAGTTGCGCGTTTTTCCCACATTTTTTCCAACACCCCATCATCCAGTTGAAGATCCATCAGTTTGGTGTTGCTTTTTCGCTCTAGCATCCATTGGATGATCTTTTTCCGATTTTCTTTTTTCAGCAGGTTTCCGAACAATAATCGCCGTTTATATAATTTCCGCGAAAATTTTGTTTGAGGCGGTAGCGCGATACGGGAATGCTCATTAAGCATAAGCCTTAAGATAGTCGTGCCCGACCGTTCGCACCCGACAATGAAGATGGGTTGATTTGAAAGTCGCATCTGCCTAGTGCCGGTAATACAATATTTTGTATCGATGAACAAGGTTCATAAGTTTAATCAGATGCATGAATATACTTCTAATCGCTTGGGAAGATTCAGGGCTTGACATTGAAATTATTATTATTTGCTACGAAACCGTATTCTTTTTCTGTATTGACACCTATACAGCATGCCGCTGAAAAGAAAGGATGCAGTGTTTACTGGTACACTGCCAGTACTGCCAAAAATTTTGAATTTCCAAGCGAACAGCTTAGTTCAACCCAGGCTGTCATAAATTATGACCCTGATGCGGTAATAGTGCCAGGGAATGTTGTTCCTGATTTCTGGCCCGGGCTCAAAGTGCAGATATTCCATGGTCTTGGCGAAGAAAAAAAAAGTCATTATCGTGTTACCGGGTTTTTTGATCTTTACTGTACTCCCGGACCAATGATGACGGAACGTTTTAATTTACTGGCTGAGAAGCATGGCTCCTTTCTGGTCAGGGAAACTGGGTGGCCAAAGCTTGATCTGTTACATGATCATCGTTCTATTCCAGAATGTAAAAAAGATATTGGCCTGAATCCTGCAAAACACATAGTGCTTTATGCTCCAACATTTTCACCGAAGCATAATTCAGCTCCACACTTATTTAAGGCTATAAATGATCTGATGTCCCAGGATTGGCAGTGGATCATCAAATTCCATGATTTGGAAAAGCAAGAAACCATACAACAATATGAGCAGTTGCAAACTGAAAATTTTATCGTTGTCAAAGACCCCAATATTATCCCTTTCATGAAAGCATCGGATGTACTATTGACAGATACTTCTTCGGTTGCATATGAATTTCTTTTATTAGATCGACCAATTGTAACCTGGGGTGCTGTTTCCCGGCCTGGAAAAGGAATTGATATCCGAAGTGGCGAAGACCTGTTTGGCGCCTTGACCCGCTCATTCCTTGACCCCATTGAATTTTCCAATGTGCGAAATGAATTATTGCATGAATTGCATCCT
>DTUG01000095.1 GCA_012964275.1 Fidelibacterota bacterium
TTCTACCCCGCCCCCGTACCGGTCTATTTGAGTTTTCAGTTGAGAAATTCCGTTGAGATTTTCGATATCGCTTGAGCCTTGTGCCGGCCGCTGTTAGCTTCTGTAAGTAGCATATATGTAGCACAAACACTGCATATGTGACGGTTATTTAACAATTGGCGTATGGAATTGACTACAAACAAAAATGCCCCCATTCTACAGGAGGCATCGTCATAAAAACCTGCGGAGAGAGAGGGATTCGAACCCTCGAAGGGGCTATAAACCCCTTACTCGCTTAGCAGGCGAGCGCCTTCAGCCACTCGGCCATCTCTCCAAACATCGATATTTGATACTGAAATTACCTTGGTTCACAGGTATCCCCCAACGGCTTTACGCTTTCACAAACTGTTTCCCGCCCAGTTGCTGCACGGCATTTTTCAGTTCCATCTTCAGCAACAACTGCAGAATAGATGAAATATCCATGTTCACCGCTTTGGCCAGGTCATCCACATGAATCGGATCATGGTCCAAGTGTTCAAAGATCATTTTCTCTTCCCTTGAAAGGTCAAAGTTGATCTTTTTCTGCACACCTGTAACAGGTTTGAACATCCGAGGGTTGATATCCCGGATAATGGCCTCCGCTCCTTTGACAGGTACCGCCCCATTCTCAATCAGCCGATTGCAGCCCCTGCTTTTTTTATCCGTGATCCTGCCCGGAACAGCAAATACGTCACGGCTCTGGTCCACAGCGTTGAATGCCGTCAGAATCGCACCGCTCTTATCCCCTGCTTCCACAACTAAGGTACCGTGACACAAACCGGAAATGATCCGGTTACGTTGTGGGAAATTCCCCTGGTCCGGACTGGTTCCCAGCGGAAACTCGGTAATGATGGTCCCCTTTTCACATATTTGCTCTGCCAGTTTGCGATTCTCGGCAGGATACACCACATCCAGGCCTGATCCAAACACGGCAATTGTCCGGCTGCCGTTCCCTACCGTTGCCCGGTGAGCGGCTGTATCTATGCCCCGGCCAGCCCGCTGACAACAGTAAGGCCGTATTGGGATAATTCCCCGGCAATGGTTTGCGTCGTATTCCGTCCATATGGTGTAATTGTTCTTGTACCCACAACAGCAATAGCATCCTCTTCGGCTAAAAGGGGCCTGCCGCGGGTGTAAAGGATGATCGACGGATCATAGATCTTTTTTAGCAATACAGGATAATCCGGGTCCCAGAAAGAGACCAGCCGGTACCCTTTATCCATGCAGATGCCGGCTTCGTTTGCTCCAAAATTAAAATCTTCACAGGACAGAACGGCTCGTGCTGGTTTGATATCAATGCCCGGTGCCTGGCAGAGTTCTTCCATGTCCAAGTCAAATGGATTGGTATTTTCCGGCAGATGGGAAAGCAGCGTACGCACACGCTGGCGGCCTATCATGGGCAGATTCAAAAGGTTCAGGATCAGGGTATGGTCAGTCCTGGACATCCAGAAGTTCTGTTATTTTTTGGATTAGTTCATTCAGGCCCTGCCCGCTAACGGCAGAAATATCCATAAATTCATCCGAAAATGATTCCCAGCCCTTAGTCAATTCAAGATTTAGATCCATCTTGGTCCGGCAGATCAGGTATGGCTTGAGTACCAGGTCTGGATTGAACTGGCCCAACTCTTTCTTCAGTGTTTCAAAGGTATTTTCGGGAGATTCATCCTGGACATCGATAAGGTATACGTGGATCTTGTTTCGTTCAATGTGCTTTAGGAACTGGTGCCCCAGCCCTTTCCCCGCGCTGGCACCTTCAATCAGGCCAGGAATATCCGCCATGACAAATGAATGGTATTCTTCATATTTAACAATACCAAGTTGGGGCTCCAGAGTTGTGAAGGGATAGTCTGCAATTTTAGGCCTGGCAGCGGACAATTTCGAAAGCAGGGTAGATTTCCCCGCATTGGGAAAACCTACCAGGCCCACATCTGCCAATACTTTCAGTTCAATTTCAAAGAAACCTGATTCACCCGGCATTCCTTTCTGGGCTGTCCGGGGTGCCCTGTGAGTAGCTGTCTTATACCGAGCGTTTCCTTTACCGCCTCGTCCACCCTGGCACACAACAAAACTTTCTCCATCTTCAGTTAAATCCGCAAGGATATCAACTTCGCCCTTTCTGTGGATCAGTGTGCCTGCCGGCACAGTGATGCAAATGTCTTTTCCTCCACGACCGGTTTTGTTGCTCCCGTCACCATGGCGGCCATTTTCTGCGTGGTACTTTTTTCTGTAACGGATATCATGGAGCGTACGCAGGTTAGTATCTACTATGAAAAGGACATGCCCGCCGCGCCCACCGTCTCCACCATCAGGTCCTCCCTTTGGAACAAACTTTTCCCGACGGAATGATACGGATCCAGCACCGCCCTTCCCGGCACAGAGTTCAACTTGAGTAAAATCAATAAACATAAAACTTCCAACGAATTATATCCGTAAATAATTCAAACAGTTAAAGGTTCAGGCTAGAATATTATTAAGCCATGTTGGACACAATCTCATGTCCAAATTCGGAGCATTTCAGCTTGGTGGCTCCATCCATCAGTCGATGGAAATCGTAGGTCACACGCTTGGCCTGAATGGCACCTTCCATCCCCAGCACTATCAGATCTGCTGCCTCCTCCCAGCCCAGGTATTCCATCATCATAACCCCGGATAAAATGACCGAACTGGGATTCACTTTGTCTTGGCCGGTGTATTTTGGAGCAGTGCCGTGCGTCGCTTCAAAAATGGCTTGTCCATTAGTATAATTGATATTAGCCCCCGGTGCGATGCCAATGCCGCCAACAATGGCTGCTAAAGCATCAGAAATATAATCGCCGTTTAAATTCAAGGTGGCAATAACGTCATACTCGGCAGGGCGCAGTAGGATCTTCTGTAGAAAAGCGTCTGCAATCATATCTTTAATGATCAACTCCTGTCCGTCCTTCTTAATTATTTGCCATGGTCCCCCATCCAGATCTTCGGATCCATAGTCATTCTTCGCTACCTGATAACCCCAATCCCGGAATGCACCCTCCGTGTATTTCATAATGTTTCCCTTATGCACCAGGGTAACCGTCCTTCTATTGTGAGAAAAAGAGTAATCTATGGCTGCCCGGACCAGGCGCTCAGTCCCTTCCTGGGATACAGGTTTAACGCCCAGGCTGACAGTGTCTGGAAAACGGATGTTCTCAACGTTCATTTCATTTAACAGGAAGGCCTTGACCTTTTCCAGGTCTTCCGTGCCATGCATCCACTCTATACCTGCATAGATATCTTCCGTATTCTCCCGAAAAATGACCATATTCACCCGTTCTGGATGTTTTACTGGTGAAGGCACTCCGGCAAACCATCGCACCGGGCGAACACAGGCAAAAAGATCGAGTTCCTGGCGAAGCGCTACATTCAATGACCGTATTCCGCCTCCCACAGGCGTTGTCAAGGGGCCTTTGATAGCGACCTTATGGTCTGAAATAACATCGAGTGTCTTCTGCGGAAGCCAATCCCCGGTCTTGTTATAGGCTTTCTCGCCAGCGAGAACTTCCAGCCATTTTATCTGTCTTGATCCGCTGTAAGCTTTTTCAACGGCATTGTCAAATACGTGGACAGCAGCGGCCCATATATCCGGCCCAATACCGTCACCTTCGATGTAAGGTATGACTGGCTGATCTGGTACCTGCAAGCCATTTTCTGCCATTGTGATTTTTGAGAATGTATTCATGTGGCGTCAGCTTTTTTTTCAGTTGATTTTTTTTCAGGTTCGTTTTTCTCTTTTTTGGGCTTTGTTTCTTTTTGATCTGATGAAGAATCATCTTTTCCCTGATTCTTATAATCAGTCTGATAAAACCCCGTACCCTTAAAAATCAGCCCAGTGCCGCCGCTAATGAGCCGGGTAACGTTGCAGTTCGCCTGCTCACAACTGGGGCGCTGTGTCAAAGGTTTTGAGGACATTGCTTGAAAATGCTCAAACCTCTCTCCACATTCATTGCATATATAATCATAGGTTGGCATATAAAAGACCTTTATAGGGGAAACCTGGCCCCTGAATCTAAAAAGATTCAGGCTTTGTATTTAGCTAATAATGCTTGTTTTACAACATCCGGCACATAGTCCGTTATATCCCCTCCCAGGCGGGCTACATCTTTTACAACGGTCGAATTCAAATGGATATATTTTTCATCGGGCATCATGAACATCGAAGTAATGTCTGGGTTTAAATTATAATTCATCATAGCCATCTGAAATTCAAATTCGAAATCACTGACATGCCTGAGACCCCGGATAATACCAATCGCTCCGGATTCTTTGGCATAATTGACCACCAAGCCATCAAATGATTTGACCCGCACATTGGATAAATGGCCCGTAGATTCACTTATCAACCTTTCCCGCTCGGCTGCTGTAAACAAGGTGGTTTTTTCATTATTGACCGCTACGACAAAAATCAATTCATCAAATAAATGGGATGCCCGGTGGGCAATATTTATATGGCCATTATGTATTGGATCAAATGTGCCAGGGTAGATAATACGCTTCATTCTTTCGCCCAGATCATTATCCTGGTATCGCCATAATCCTTAACAAATGCATTCATGATAGGCTGACTGTTTCTATCCGTTTCTAAAATGAATTTACCTCTTTTATTTAATTTTTTCAGACCAGTTTCAATCAGGGCGTTATTATCCGTTTTACCATAGGGCGGATCGGCAATAATCAAATCATATAATCCGGCTTTTTTTAAAAAAATAAAAACATTTTGCTGCCTAATAATAAATTGAATATGTCGAAATTGATCCGCATTTTCTTTTAATAATCGGATACTTCTTTTGTTTTTTTCAACAAAAGTCACTGTATTTGCACCCCGGCTGGCAGCTTCAAATCCCAATATGCCTGTTCCCGCATAAAGATCTAAAACGTCTGGGTAATTGAAAGGGGCCAGCATGTCAAAAATACTTTTTCGTATGCGAGACAGTGTAGGACGATAAGGCATTTTAGCTGATGTCCTAATGGTTGCACCTTTAAACCGGCCAGCCAAAAGCTGCATAGCAATAATTAGTTAGTTGTAAAAGAGATATAAAAGCCCGCCCGCGGCTCAGGCTTGTCTACTTCATTAAAGAGCACAAATTTTCTCAGCAGCACATTGGGTCCAACCTTGGATAAAAGTGTCCCGGCATTTACGATATCATCTTTGCTGCGCACCCATACAAGCAACGGTTCGTAGATACGGTTGGTCTTATAGATCTGGTCAAAATATTTGAGGGTATAATCTGACAGCGTAGTATCCAATTGCACCAGGAACTGATCTTTACTCAAACCATTATTCAGTGCATCTATATTGTCCATTTTAGGAAAATCAAAACTGTAATACCATAGGAACATTGTGCTGTCATTTCCTGCTGCTTCCACGGAATAACTTGTCGGTTCAAGATCTAGAGTATGTTCTATATCTGGATTCAGGCCACTCATATACTCCAGGCTGATAAAACTCTTGGTAACGGTCAGTGTATTATATCGATCCAGATCCGTTCCCGAGAATAATTTCGCCAAGATAGATGATACGGCCCTGGAATGAAGATGCATATTTTGGTCACGATCAGATTTTTCGTCAACGATAGCGTCAAGATCGAGTGGAACTGACCGTTTGATAGTGTATTCCTTCCTTGCTCCAAATAGTGGTTTATTGATATCCTCCCGGAATTTTAGGTAGTTCATGGCAAAGAACAACCCCATGATAAGAATGAGAGCCAGTAACAGCCAGACCATCTCTCCAGAAGACATAGGCCGAGATGCCTTTGCAGGTTTTTCTTCCTCCAACTCTGCAGCGGATTCTAAATATGCTTCTGTTTCGTCTGAAAAAAGCTCTGTAAAAAGAAAATCTGTAATATCTGGTTCCGTAAATAAGTTTAGGGAGTTTCCGGCAGCGCTACCGGATATCAATCCGGTCAATATGTTTGCTTCATAATGAGCTCCAATCTCGTTGGCTAATATATCACTGCCAAATTCGACTCCTTCCAACGGTTCCATCACCCGCAGGTCTGATGATTCCCACGCCGCTAATGCCTGCCGACCCAGTTTACCTGGCGAGTATACCGGTACATCATCCAGGTCTGATTGAATCAAATTAAAGGATGCCAGGATCACATCATCTGCTTGGGTAGCGCTGATCACTCGCGGGACACCCGCTGAAAAGGCAATCAGACCACGGTCGAACCGACAGTTTTGGACCAGGTAAAACTCATATTGATTCTTTTGTTTCCTGATCATGGCAGCATCTGATACATGGCCAGCATCAATGATTACTGAACTTGCGGGACCCATCCAGTAGGGATTTCCCCCCAGTTCTGCGATAGACAATTTAATGGTTCTGATCAACGGTACCGGACACGCAACTGTGTGAATATTTATTTCTTCCGGCAAATAAAGCTGAGCAAATAAAGATGTTTCCTGGCTTGTAGGTCGGTCTTTTCTCTTTTCAACCCATTGGATATAATCCCAGTAATCTTCGCGGGAGAGATCCACTTCAGTCTCAACAACGCTATGATAGATGAACTCATCAATAATCGCAACGGCTGTATCCTGACCACTAACCGGAATAGACTCGGATGCACGGCGGAGTGCAATTCCCAGAACCGAATTCAACTCTCCTTCCTGATACAAAAGATTGTTGATCGGTTCAGTAAAGGGAATTTGTTTTACATTATTAAGGGTATGACCCTGCTCAGTCTCAGACCAAACCCCGCAAACAAGAAGGGAATCGGATATGACAATGCCTACCATGTCCGGTTACATCAATCCCAGCTGCGATTTCCGTCATTGATGATACCATGACTATTGGATTTAAAAGAAAATAATAAATATCGAGGTTCTTTATAGGTTGCTGTTATCGGGCTGGCTACACGCAACCCCTTTTTATCGTTATCTATGGATACAGTATAATTTTTACCCGTCAATGGACAAATATTTGTGCTTGAGTCCGGCAAAAAGGTTTGATAGTACTCAACCAGTTCTACCCGTTCAACGGGCTCTTCCCCTATTATCGATACGAAATTTGGATCTGAAGTATAATCACTCAAATATTTTTTTTGGGTGAAACTGGTGTCATGTCGAGCAAGTTCATTAGAATACATAACGATTTTCAAAGTAGTATCAAGTATGGTATCTCGGCGATATCGTTTAAAACCGAAGGTAGTGTCATATTCAAACTCAAATGATCCAGCAACATCAACATTATAATTCTTCCCAAACAGAGTGAGGGTCTGTTCACCAGCATAAAGTGAATCAGCCACAACAGAATCCCGGACAGCATTAACTATGTTCATTGCTTCCAGAATGTTTGGATTATAATTGCCGGTTAACTGTTCGTAAAACACCTCCAGGTCATACAGATTCTGCATGCGGAAACGGCTTTCGATCTTAAAAATTTTCTCCTCCTCCCAAATGGCTACGGGAACATATATTACAATTACCAGCAAAACTATCGCTGCGACCATACCCACTTCCAGCAAGTCAGCTGAACGTTCTTTATTTATCTTCATTTGTAAACATTGTTCAGAAAGTAATTCTGTTTTTCAATCGCTCGAGCAATTTGGGACCAATACCTTTTACCTTCATTAGATCGTCAAGTTCTACAAACGAACCGTAGTCTTCTCGATAACGCATAATTCTTTCGGCAGTGACTGGCCCGATCTTTGGTAGTTTCATCAATTCCTGGTTCCCAGCGGTATTAATATTAATAATTTCGGTGCCAAGATTGGCATCCTTTTCTAGCCCTGTTCCTGCTGGGTTGGAGTCCAAACTCTTCTCTGGTTTCTGGGCATCTACCTGGTCAGTTCTTTCTTTAAATTTTATTTTTTCACTTTCTGTTACTTTTGAAAACCTATCATCGGTAAAATCTGAACGCGCATATTTAATTATTAATCCAACGATTATTGATACCATTAAAAACCATACGAGCATTCGCTCCTGTGATGTTAAAAAGGTCATTAAAATTCCATCTTGGAAAAAGGATTTTTGATGGGCGGAAGTTTTTCCTTCAATTCTTCAATAAATTTTTTGTCACTTCGTGAAAGAGATGATGGTGTATGAACCATAATTCTGACTAATTGATCACCGCGGAACCGGCTTCTAAGTCTGGGAAATCCTTTCCCACGCATCCTCAGGACTTGTCCAGATTGTATTCCCGCAGGTATCTTTAACTCAGCGCGACCATCTAGCGTAGGTATCTCTATTTTCCCGCCCAGAACTGCTACCGGGTATTGAATAGTCGCTTCTAATAATACATTTTCTCCGTCCCGGATAAAATACTCATGGTTTTTTTCATCAAAAATGACAATCAAGTCCCCTGGCCGACCGTTAATATCTTCATTCCCCTGCCCATTCACAGTCATATAATTCCCGGCTTCCACCCCGGCAGGAATTTTAATTTTGATTGTTTCATCTTTCTTAATCATGCCGTCTGGACCAGCACTGGCAGGTCGGTTACCAATCTGTTTTCCGGTACCTCGACAATTTGGACATGCCGATGCAGACCTCATTTGGCCTAAGATGGTATTCGTTACCTGACTTACCTGTCCAGCGCCGTTACAGGTATGACAAGTATTAAATGTTACGCCCTGTGCCAGTACAGAACGTTTGATTTTTACTTTTTTTTCAATTCCAGCAGATATTTCTTCGAAGAGCAACGGTAATTTTATCTGTATGTCTGCTCCCCTGCCACGAGATCTTTGACCAGCACCTCCGCCAAAAAAACTCTCAAAAGGGCTTCCGCCGAAAATATCTCCAAACTGTGAGAAAATATCATCCATGCTCATATGAACACTGCCACCAAATCCGGCGGCGCCCATATCACCCATACCTACGCCAGCGTGGCCAAATTGGTCGTATTGTCCTCTTTTCTGAGTATCGCTAAGGATACTGTATGCCTCTGCAGCTTCTTTGAATTTCTGTTCTGATTCTTTATCATTAGGATTTTTGTCAGGATGATATTTAAGAGCCAGCTTCCGATAAGCTTTTTTTATTGTATCCTCGGAAACATCGTGGGAAACACCAAGGACTTCGTATAAATCCCTCATTTTTTATTTACGATCACCCGGGCGTGGCGAATGACCCTGTCACGATAACGGTAGCCTTTTTCAAATACCTGTAAAATAACATCGTCGTCTATTTTTTTATCGGTCTGGGTCAGCATTGCATCATGCAATTCAGAATCCAGTGTTTCACCTACCTCCCCAAACGGTACTATCTCCAGTAATTCTAAAAAGCGCTTCACCTTGGATTCAACCATTTGCACGCCCTCAAATAATGACGCTTCGCTTTCATCGTTATGTCCTTCTGCTGCAGCCGTCATGCGCTCCAAATCATCCACAACAGGTAATATTTCTTTAATAACACGTTCACCATCATATTGCAGTAGCACGGAAATTTCCCGTTCTTTTCTTTTGCGGAAATTTTCAAACTCTGCTTTCAATCGCAGATGTTTGTCCTGTAATTCATTCAATTGATCTTCAAACTCATTAATCCTGTCTTTATCTTTTGATACCGTCTTTTTTGAAGGACTTGTTCCTGTTTTAACTTTTGTATGCTTTTTTGTCTTAACTTTTTTTTTATCTGCCAAAATGTACCCCATTAATTATGAAAAATATGGAAGATTTCAAACTGAAATTAACAGTTTCTCTCTCGACAGGACAATCTCTAGTGTATTATTTGAGCAGCCCTGAAATGGCCCTGTAGCTTCCGAAAACAGAAATAATGCCAGCTAATAAAGTGAGCCAGACAAAAATAATCGGATCAAGCGACAGATGTATATGCCAGGATGTAAAATTGGTCATAATATAGTTTAATCCATTAACCGTTGCCAGCACGCAAGGAAACGCGACTAACGCTGATAGCAAACCATCAATTATTCCTTCAAATATAAATGGCATTTTTATAAATGCAGGGGTAGCACCAATCAATTCCAAAGACTTAATTAGGTCCTTCCGTGAAAACACTGAGAGTTTTACCGTATTGTAAATAACCAGGACTGCTACCATAACAAATATTCCAGCAAGGATAGGAAACCGCTTTATAATCCCGGCATACGTGCGTTCTATTTTTTTTATCAAATGTCCCTGATAGCGTACTTCAGCAACACCATCGATCTTATCTATCTTTCTAACTATCGGGTCAACCTGCAATGGATCTTGGCTGTTACGCATCATATTGGCAACAACACTGATAGGGAGTGGATTGTATCCAAGAATAGATAAAATATCCTCACCAAACTGGTCTTTAAAAATCCTGACCGCATCATCTTTGCCGATGATTGTGGCCGTCCGTATACCGTTTATTTCTTTAATTGAGTCTAATATTCCCTTTGCGGTTTCAGGCCCAACATCCTGGTTAAAAAAGACTTCGATCTTATATTTTGATCGTAAATATTGAAGGACAGAATGGGTATTATCTCCAGCAATAGCCAGAACACCAACAAAATACAGGGCCAAGAATAAAGAGAATACGGCGGTAAAGGTTGTCATTTTGTGCCGCCAGACATTTTTTACCCCTTCTGAGACAAGGTATAATAGTTTATCCATTAGCTTCCGCGAAGGGCTCCGTCTTTCAACTCCAGAATTCTGCGTGCCCTGCCTTTGATCAAATTATAATTGTGCGACGCCATTAAGACTGTCGTTCCTGTTTCATTAACCGTTTCCAGGAGTTGGACAAGTTCGAAGGCTGCTACCGGGTCCAGGTTGCCTGTTGGCTCGTCTGCCAGCAGTATATCCGGTTCCTTAATAATAGCACAGGCCAGTGTAACTCGCTGCTGTTCACCTCCGGAAAGTTCGGATGGATAGTGCTCATTTTTACCGGTCAGGCCAACTAAATCCAGAGATTCTTCCACGCGGTCGGGAATCTCATTGCCGCGGTATCCAAGAACATGTAAGGGCAAAGCTACATTGTCAAAAACATTACGGTCATCTAGCAAATGATAATTTTGAAATACCATTCCAATCTCTCTCCTTACCAGGGGAATTTGTTTTCGCCGCAAATTATCTGAACTAAAAGAACCTAATTTGATTGTTCCTGTATCACATAATAGATCAAAATAAAGTAGCCGCATCAGGGTAGTTTTCCCGGAGCCGGTTGGTCCAATCAAAAAAACAAAATCACCATCATCTATTGTGAAATTAAGATTTGTGACTCCCCGCCCCTTATCATAGGCATAGGAGACATTGTTAAATTCAATCATATAGTAAACTTACTGATTTATTGAGACTCCCAAAATATGAACAATACCGAATACATTTAAAATTAGTACATTGGATTTTACAATATACCTTCCAAGTTATCTTTGTATTTTTCCGCTCTTTTTAAGTGGTATTTTTTAACCCATGGATGGATTCTCTCTTATCTTAGATACACTGTTAGTACTGGTCTCCATAGTTATGCTGTGGAAAGGCGCTGGTTGGCTGGTCGAGTCTGCGGCTCAAATTGCCCATTCTTTAAATGTTTCTGATCTTGTGATAGGACTAACCGTCGTTGCATTTGGAACATCCGCACCTGAATTCGCAGTAACCATCAGAGCAGCCATCACCCATCAAACTGAGATTTCTATTGGTAATGTCGTAGGATCTAATATTTTTAATCTTGGGTTTATTCTAGGCGGAACTGCTTTTTTACGCCCTGTACAGATTACTCCAAAACTACTTTACCGGGATGGTATCTTCCTGATGTCTGTGACCTTCTTAATCTATCTGATATTATTCGGGTTGAATGGTTGGGACCCCACAGACAAAATAGAGGTGGCTGAAGGTGGTATCCTGTTTCTACTCTTAATAGGATATATACTAATTCTGTTCTTTAAAAAGGAGCCAGTCGAAGCAGTACATCCTCAGTCAGCCAATTGGAAATCCTATATTATTTTTTTCATAGGACTGTTTTTCATTGTCTTTGGCGGTCATCTGATGGTAGAACATGCATCCAACCTCGCACGTGTTTTTGGAGTTTCTGACTGGGTTATAGCCGTCACCATTGTTGCTGCCGGTACCTCCGCCCCGGAATTGGCAACGTCCCTGACTGCCGCATTTAAAGGGAAACACGGTATGGCCGTTGGAAATCTTATTGGCAGTGACCTTTTTAATCTTTTGGGTGTGTTAGGTCTAGCTGGAATGATCAACCCAGCAATGATTCAGAAAGATATTTATGGAAGTATACTTATTCTGATTGTCATGGTTGGTTTGGTACTGGCAATGATGCGTACAGGTTGGGAAATTAGTCGGTCTGAAGGCGGCTTTTTAGTAACGGTGAATCTAATACGCTGGTATTTTGATTTTGCCGGTTAGTGCCCGACTATTTTTCGTATAATTTATTTTCGTGTATATAGTCCCAGACTGGAAGTGTAACCATGTACCGTATTGTCATGTTTTCAATCCATCGTGCCCGAATTGTGGTTGAAGCAATCTCATACCTCGGAATATTGGCAAATTGAATACGATGTAAAATCCAGTGCTGGATATCGCTGGGACGGAATCCAGGACGGATAGCTACAATCACCTGACATTCATTTAAAATAGCTTCGGGCTCTCGCCAGTTGTGGAAATCTAACAAACTGTCACTACCCATTAAATAATAAGTATTTTCCCTGGTTAGATTCATTTCCTTTTTTAACGCCCGAATAGTATCGATCGTATAGGATATGCCTTCTCTTTTTATCTCTATGTCTGACAATTCAAATTTTGGATTACCACTAATGGAAAGTTTCACCATTTTCACCCGATGATCTATAGGGGATATATCTTTTTTATGGGGAGGGTTATACGCTGGTATAAATAGGATTTTGTCAAACTCTTCTACTTCACAGATCGTTTGCGAAATTAGTAAATGGCCGATATGTGGAGGATCAAAAGTTCCCCCAAAAAGACAAATTTTCATTTCTCTAATCTTGCCTTTTTTTCTTCTGCGCTGGTAATAAGATTTTCTACTTCTGCTATCAATTCTTCAGATTCAATTTGACCGCTGTGGTCTGACCAATAATCGCGGGCCTTTACAATGTCTATTTCCAAACAGTATGACTTCAGTATTCCAACATGTACCTGTTCCACAATATTGGTATCATAATACTGATCCAATACTCGTTGAAATGACAGTCGTGCCGGCTCATATTCATCCATTTTTAAATATAATATACCAGTTTCATATAACTTTTTTGCCAGTTTATCCCGAAGCAATTCCATTGATTCTAAGGCAGTTGCATTATACTCAGAGTTTGGAAAATCATCAACAAATTCCTGAAATTTTTCCAGTGCTTTTTCAGTGTAAGTCTGGTCATGGAAGTATTTTGGGCTGTCCAACCGATAAGCATCACAGATCCTAAACCTCGCTTTTTCAACAAACGGGCTGAATCCCATTTTTCTGGTGAGTTTTTCATATTCCGCTATAGCCAGAATGTATTCTTTATTTAAAAAATAGGATTCCCCCAGAAAAAACTGGGCATCATCTCCCAATTCAGTTCCGGTAGCACGCATTAATACAATATTGAACTCATCCTGGGCCTGCAGGTATTTTTTTTCATCGAGATAGTCCATTCCCAATTTCAGACGTTCAGACAACGATAATCCCTCATTCGGTGCGGTTCCCGCGCACCCGATCATAAAAAACATGCTAGTAAGAAATATTAACCCTTTTCCCATGCTTAAAAGGATAATGAAAAAGCAATCCCACCGATTCCGGAGGAATTATAGGGATTAAAAATCAAACTGACATCTGTTTCTGTTTCATCTTTTTTTCTCTGTGCCTTGCGCTGAATCGACCAGACTGCATCCAAACCACTGATCACATGGTTAAACATCAATGCACTGACACTGTATTTAGCGAAAGACA
>DTUG01000096.1 GCA_012964275.1 Fidelibacterota bacterium
GAGATCATACCAATGCGTGAGTGGCACAGGGACATAAAATTTGAATTTAATAATCCGGTTTACTTATCAATAGATATGGATTGTCTTGACCCCGGATTTGCCCCAGGTGTTTCTCATTATGAACCGGGAGGTTTTACACCTCGGGATGTAATATCCATAATTCAGGGAGTGAAGGGGCTCATAGTTGGAGCAGATATTGTGGAAGTGAACCCAAAGCGGGATCACCACGGAATGACCGCGTCTGTGGGAGCTAAGTTTCTGAAAGAAATTCTAGATCGAATGATAAACGGATAACTCGTCTTGCCATAGTCATGAGTAAAGCAGTATCAGGTTTCAGTTCGATCAAAGATTCCCTGCAGATAGCACGAACTGTAGGATTTAGGAATTTCTTTCGATCAATCAGTTCGAAAAACACATGTAAAACCTGCGCACTGGGAATGGGCGGTCAAAAGGGCGGCATGACCAATGAGGTTGGTAAATTTCCAGAGATTTGTAAAAAAAGCATTCAGGCTCAGCTTACTGATATCCAGCAGGCAATCCCGCGGGATCTATTCCGTAAAAATACCATCAAAGATCTTCAAGCCATGCGGCCGCGCGATTTGGTTCGATCTGGACGGCTGAATACACCATTGTTTTGTGCGAATAACAGTGATCGATATGTACCTATTGAATGGGATGAAGCCTTAAAAAAGGTAACAAAATCCCTTTCTAATGTATCTCCTGACCGAACCTTTTTTTATAGTTCTGGACGATCTTCCAATGAAGCGGCATTTTTATTGCAGTTATTCGTCAGGGCTTATGGTACCAATAATATTAATAATTGTTCTTATTACTGCCATCAGGCTTCAGGCGTTGGATTGAATGGGACTATCGGGAGCGGGACAGCTACCATAATTCTGGAAGATCTCAAGAAATCGGACATGATCTGGGTGATCGGGGCCAACCCTTCATCCAATCATCCCCGCCTTATGACCGAACTCTTGCACTGCCGCAGGCGCGGGGGACAGGTCATTATTGTAAATCCTCTGCGAGAACCAGGGCTGGTACGGTTTAGAGTACCAAGTGACTGGAAATCCATGTTATTAGATGAGTCAGACATCGCATCTACGTACGTACAGCCAAATATTGGTGGAGATATTGCCCTGTTAAAGGGTATTTCCAAGATATTAGTCGAACAAAAACGATTAGATATTGATTTCATAAGTAAACATACTAACGGCTTTAATGAATTTGAAGAAGATGTCAATAACACTTTATGGGAAGATATTGAAAAATCTTCTGGAGTAGTTCGCAGCGAAATCGAACAATTGGCAGATCTGTACTATACTGCAGATAATGTTGTCTTTACCTGGTCCATGGGAATCACTCAGCATCTTCACGGTGTAGAGAATGTGGAATCGATTGTGAACCTTGCTCTTTTGCGGGGGATGGTGGGCCGGAAGGAAGCGGGACTTTTGCCGCTTAGGGGACACTCTAATGTACAGGGCTTGGGCTCCATGGGTGTTACACCTACACTAAAGAAGCAGATACTGCTAAATATTGAAGAACTGTTAGGGATTAAATATCCACAAGAGCAGGGGATGGATACACTGAGCTGCCTTCGCGCATCAGAAAGAGGCGAAATTGATTTTGCCTTGCTCATGGGCGGCAATCTCTATGCAGCCACCCCGGATTCAAATTTTGCTGAATCCGCTTTGAGCAATATCCCTTTCAAAGTATTTATCACAACCACACTTAATGAAAGTCATCTTTTTGGAATAAAGGGAGATACGGTTATTCTGCCCGTGGCTGCTCGGGACGAAGAAAACCAGGCCACCACACAGGAATCCATGTTCAACTTTGTACGCATGAGTGATGGCGGACCACTACGCCTGGATAATGTTCGTTCTGAAGTTAGTATAATTTCCGATATTGCTTCGGAGATACTTGGGAATGATAAGGTTGATTTTTCCGCTTTTAAGGAACATCACTATATCCGCAATGCGATTTCAAAAGTAATTCCCGGATTTGAAAAAATGGAAAACATCGATAGGACAAAAGAAGAGTTCCAGATCGAAAACCGTACATATCACCAACCAGAGTTTGCCACACCCGATCAAAAAGCGAATTTTACTTCAGTGAAAATACCTAAATTGAAAGCAGATCGGGGCCAATTCCGAATGTCCAGTGTTCGCAGTGAAGGACAATTCAATACGATCGTTTATGAGGAAGCAGACAGTTTCAGAAATGTCAATGAGCGCTGGGTCGTTATGATGAATGAGAAGGATATGCAGGAATTGAATATTATTGGGAATGATAAAGTTAATCTTGAAAATGGTACCGGATTAATGTCGGAAGTGATCGTTAAATGCATCAATATATCTCCTGGCAATGTGGCGACATTTTTCCCCGAAAGCAATGTACTAATTCCTGCCATTGCCGATGAACGTAGTAAAACACCCAGCTTCAAATCATCTTTTGTGACCATTACACCTATTCGTAACTAATTTTCAAATGACCATTTACTGATATTTATTAACCATTATCCGGGAGAAAGTTGATAGATACTAATTTTTCAAGGGGTAAAACGGTTGCATCCGGTGTGTATATGCTAAACATGATTCAGGGCGAATTTGCGTCAGCGCGATCAATACAATTATTAAAATGATAAGGAACAATATTATGATGGGAATTTGGATCTTATCCTGCATGTTACTGATGACTGCGTGTGGATCCGGGGAAAAGGCAGATAAGATATATATGAACGGAAATATTTGGACCGGAGTTGAAAATGCATCACGGGCAGAATTCATTGCTGTTTTAGGAGAGTCTATTCTAAATGTTGGGCGTGGAGATTATAGCCAATTCCGGGGACCCAATACTGAATTAATAGAACTTCATGGTAATTTTGTTGTACCAGGGTTTATGGATAGCCACACCCATTTCATGAGTGGAGGGCTCCAG
>DTUG01000097.1 GCA_012964275.1 Fidelibacterota bacterium
ATCACAAAAGAATCAACTATCACAGCCCTGCTCATTTTCATCTTTGCTTTATTATCAATTACCAGGGATCAAGATCCCATACAACCGACCGTCTTTGAACCGGAATTACACACAAATATTCTTGAGCTGAAGAATGGGGAAGGGAAACTGGCGTCTGACATTTTTAAGGAGCTGTACAAGCTGAATTCCAATAGCAAAAAATATGATTCCCTGGCTACCATTGTGTTTGACACATATCAAGAAGAGATCGATCATTATGGCTGGAGTGACAGATTGCTGTCTTATAGGAAAAGGGAAGTGATCCGGTCCCATAAAGAGTCGGAACAGCTATTGGCCAGTTTTAGAGGTTCGAAAGATCCTGCCTTACGGAGAAAAGACAATAATAACCAATTTACGCCTGGCGAAACAGGTGACGACAAGTCCTGGATCAACCGGTATGGTGAAGCAGGCTGGCTGAGATTCCAAGCCATAGACTGTTATGATCCCGTACCTGTTTTTATGGTGGCCTTAGTATAAAAATACAGCCCTTTCTTCTTACCGATAATCCAGACAAGTTAGCGGGGTTTGATTTTGATATACATCAACCAGCAGCAACGATCCTGACAGCGATAACAGTAATATCATCCGGTTTTCCTCCAAGAGCTGCCCCTGACCAGGGAGTTTTGCGTTCAGCATCGCCGCCTGCGAAACAGGCCTGTTCCGCAATGAGCCCGGCCAGTTTTTCCACATCGGGTTCTACGGCAGTCAATTCTGCCACGTGATCTTCAAATAGGTTGTCCCACAGGCCGTCGGTCCCCATCACGATTATATCTCCAGTCAAAAGTTCGTGTTTTTCCCGTGTCCCATCTTCCGGTACATCTGAACTTCCTTCACCCAGCTGCAGAGGAAAGTTGAAGGAATGGATGGTGACCTTGCGGGAATAAAAAACCTGCCCATCGCGAATGATAATGTAACCGGAATCTCCCAGATTGACTGAATGCAGCTGCCCCTCATTCAACAGCGCAACGCAGGCTGTGGATGTACCACGCTCTTTATTTCCGTCATACGCCTGGCGAAGGACGTTTACCGGGTTCCTCTCCCCGGTTAAAATCGCCTGTTCCGTGAGCCGCATCAATTTTCGGGCATATATTCCCGGGTCTACACCCATGAAAGCCCAGCTGCCAACACCATCGGCAACGGCTAGGGCATGCAGGTCATCATTGAAAAAATATCCATCTTCGCCGCCGCGGGCAGCCTTATCCGGGTGCGGTATGATGCAGATTCCGGATTCAAAGCTCAGCATGGGTCATACCACCGTGGTCCTTTGATCCGGAAGGCAGATAAAAACTCTGCCAAAGATAAGGATCGTCGCTTTGAAACCGGAACCACCAGGCGTTCCCAGAGGCGATCTTGTGACGTAAAAACTGTACGAGATTGCTTCACTCCGTTCGCAATGATAGTTATTTATTTCCGGTACACTTAGGCAAGACAAGGATGACATGAATGTTTATCCTAGTAGCTACCGCCCAGGTCAGGAATGTACCAGACGTCCTTTTCCAGGTCAACGCCGCCGCTCATTTCTTCCATGACAACCCGGTCAATAATATAAATAGCACGTTCAGCCATCAATTGAAAAGTGTCATCGCCCGCTTCATCAGGCGTACGATCGGGAAAGTTTCTCCGGGTCCGGCTGATCCAGTAGGTATCCGAAAGTCCAGTTTTTTCAAAAGCCTTTTCCACGCCTTTCCGACCCAGTATGAATCCTATGAGCCCGCCCCAGGTTGCGGTGGGATTGTCCGAGTCCCATCCGGTGAGTGAACCGATCCGAATGGTTCTGGCCAGGTCGCCTTCACCATAGAAAAGACTGATCAGACCAGCAGAAAAATTGATACCCGCGTCAAAGGGCTGGTTATAGACATACCCATCGCTTCCGCCCTCCTGGTAGCGTTCATAGACAGCGTCTCGGGTTACTTCCCAGTTATTTTTATCCGGATTTCTTTCATACTCAGCCTTGATGAAATCAACCATGCCAGCAACATAGGATTCATCCGGCAGGTGCTCCCGGGCCTGTTCTGCCAGCCAAAATACCTTTTTTTTCATGCTCAGTTTATTATCCGCATAGGAAGCCAGGGCGTGCATGATCACATAAAATTCCGCCGCCCATTCCGCATTGTTTTTCGCCGTTGTCCGAATAGGCAGGTGGGCCATTCGCAGGGCAACATCCGGCCGCGCCGGTGCAAAAAGGCCAAATATCTCCGTGGTTAATTGAGCATCGATCATTTCGTGATCGGGATTATGCTCCGGTTCGCTAGTGGCCGGCGGCTGCAGACCTTCCTGCATCAAATAATATGCGGTTTCATTGGAAACCCACAGGAAATTCTCACCGTTGGGTGCATCTTCATTGGAATAAATATGGTGCAGCCAGCCATTTTTTATTTGTTTTCCACTCAGTAGGCTGGTGTTATTGATGTCCAGGAGGTGCTGATACATATATTCAATGTCGGTATCATCATCTGCGCCCCAGGGTTCGCCCTCATCGACAAAGTAGAAATTTATGGTATCGGCATGGGGAACAAAATTGCCCCAGATATTGCGCTGGTCCGGTCCACCCCAATGTTTGTCCATATAAAAAGGCGGCCCAACCTTATCCATTTCTGTGATCAGCCCCGTCCAGTTGGCGATGCATTGTGCCAGCCAGAAGCCCTGCAGCTGATCCATATATTTTGAGCGGGAGATGACCCGCTCCTTACCATTGGGGATGTATTTGGAATAATGCAATTCAGGATCAAATAATTTATTGGCACCAGCACTTCTCTTATTCTGGACATATACAGCAGTTGCGACCAGAACTATTAATAATATTGATAAAGAATTCTTCTTCATTTTATGCTGCGCCAGGTGTGACAGCCTGGATCATCTCATGATCAATGAAAATCTCTCAAAAACATATTTTATAC
>DTUG01000098.1 GCA_012964275.1 Fidelibacterota bacterium
ATGATCCTGGGAAAGACGATCTTTATTATACAAATGCAATGGCTGAAAGGATGGAAAACCAGTTTTTATGAATACTAATTATTCTATACATTCATTCCCTAACATAAAACTAACATAACTCGTTTACACTAAACTAAATTTTTAAATCCAGTGAGACAATAATATGAAACAATACATTAAAAAAGCCCCATTTACTTTCATACCAATGTTTATCCTCGCGATAATGCCAACTCTGGTATTTGCGGGGTCTTCGAGCAGTACAGAAAATGAAATCTCATGGTTTTTAATGGTGACCAGCCTATTTGGGGGCTTAGGCATGTTTCTTTACGGCATGGAAATGATGAGTGACGGGATGAAGATGACAGCCGGCAACCGGATGCGCTCTATTCTTGAAAAGCTTACATCAAATCGTTTTTTTGCTGTAGGTGTAGGCGCATTTGTCACTATGGTGATTCAGAGCAGCAGCGCCACGACGGTAATGCTGGTTAGTTTTGTAAACTCTGGCCTGCTCAGTTTTGCCCAGGGCCTGGGAGTGATTCTTGGTTCCAATATAGGCAGTACTGTCACGGCTCAGATTGTGGCATTTAAAGTGACGGATTACGCTCTGGGTTTGATAGCAGCGGGAGCATTGATGTCTTTGTTTTCTAAAAAAGATTCTACCAGAAATATTGGATTCGTCATACTGGGATTCGGGCTCCTTTTTTACGGTATGAAGGTTATGTCTGATACGATGAAGCCCCTCAGGGCAAACCCGACATTCAACAGCATTTTAACCAGTTTTGAAAATCCATTCATGGGCATTCTGGCCGGAGCTGTTTTTACTGCTTTAATTCAGAGCAGCAGCGCAACGACAGGTATCGTCATTACCCTGGCCAGTGGCGGATCAATTACACTTGAAGCGGGTATCCCATTGATTCTTGGTGCCAATATTGGTACCTGCGTCACTGCCCTACTGGCTGGATTAAATGCATCCAGGGAAGCTAAACGTGTGGCCATTGCACATGTGACATTTAATGTCATAGGAGTAGCCCTATTCTGTTTTTGGATTCCTACGTTTGCTGAACTGGTGGCAAAAACATCCGATAACGTGCCTCGTCAAATAGCAAATGCACATACATTTTTTAATATTCTTGCAACGGTTGTATTTATTCCATTCACTACAAACCTTGCCAGTATGATTATTCGCTTTTTTCCAGACCAGGAAAAAAGCAGGAATATTGAAAAGCCTTCTGTTCTCAATCTAGATGAAAAGGTTCTGGAACATCCCCCAGTTGCCATTAGTAACGCCCAGGCCGAGATAAGAGGGGTTGTGGGGCTTACTGAACGTGTTCTTGGCTCATTGGTGGCTCCATTTGTATCAGATGATTTACAGGGAGATGTGGAGGACCCTGATCAGGATTTTGAGAAAGGCATGCATGTCCGCCTGGATAAGATTGAATTCCTGAATCGAGCTATCTCATCCTATTTAATAAAAATCAGTAACCAAGACTTGGATGACGCCCAATCTCGCGAAGTGTTTTCCCTGGTATCAGTAGTGAATTATCTCAATTCGATCAGGAATGCAGTTGGTTTACGGTTTAGTAATCTCCTGGGTAAAAAGGATAGCTTAGATGCAGAATTTTCAGATGCAGGGCATAATGAACTAATAAAGTATCATAATAAAATGTTAAAGCAAATTAAGAGATTGGGACAATTCTTTGATAAATATGATCGTAAAAGGATTGAAAAAATCATGAAAAAAGGAGAGAAATACAAAGACTTGGAAGAAAAATATAGGATTGAACATATCAAGCGTATTAGTGCAGAAGAATCTGAATCTATGGCAGCGGATCAATTGCAACTTGAATTAATGGATTTATTGAAAGAGATCAGCATATTTATTGATTTGATTGCGTCAAATCTTCTCGAACTTGAATCAATAGAAAATAGTTAAATAACTATTCCCATAGTCGCAGGAAGCTTCAATAATCTAGATCTATTACTTTTTAACCTCATAAGCTGTTTGGTATAGTGGCGCAAATAGTTTTCATTTAATTCCCCACCTTTTTGGATGGGTGCTTGTTGTTTAAATTTTATTAGATTTAGGTCAAAATAAAAATCAAGGATATATTTTGGTCTTGAATAAAGAACAACGGTTATTGTCAACTAGAATTAACAATAAACTTTTGTTTAAGTTATTCTCCATCACCAAGCTACCGCTGGCGTTTTTGACGGGGTTAAAAGTTTTAAAATTAAACGAAGATGAATGTGTCACCAGCGTGCGGTTAAAATACTTGAATAAAAACCCGTTTCGATCAACTTATTTTGCCGTATTAAGCATGGCTGCTGAGTTAAGCACGGGAACCTACGCCCTACTGGCAGCCGCAGGTCAAAGTCCAAGCGTAGCGCTGATCATTACTTCCATGAAGGCTGATTTTATAAAAAAAGCAACTGGCCGAACAACTTTCACTTGTACTGAAGGATCAAAACTGCTGGCTGCGGTTGAAAAAACAATAAAGTCTAAAGATGCACAACCGCAAACCGTCTCAACTATTGGCCGGGATGAAAGTGGTGAGGTGATAGCTGTTTTTGAATTTACATGGTCTTTTAAACAACGGTAAAATTTCCTATTCACAGAATTTATGTGCCTAAAAGAGTGTTAGATTATAGGGTGTTACGGTTGTTGAAAACTCGATGTGAAACTGATCATAATTCAGCAGCCATCGTCTGGTTATGGAGTCAGCTTTGATTACAAAACTCGGCCGAAATGATCCTTGTCACTGTGGCAGTGGAAAGAAATTCAAGGTCTGTCACGGTGTGTCCAATGCTAAATTTTATCAACAGTGGACTATTGTTGGTGTTTCAGTGTTAGGGCTGCTCTGGTTTTTCTTTTATGAACCCGAACCTGCAATAACCGCGAATAGTTCATCCCCTAATTCTTTAA
>DTUG01000099.1 GCA_012964275.1 Fidelibacterota bacterium
GAGATTGCCGGGGATGATAATAAAATAAACCGGCACTTGTTTTCATTCTTTGAGTTTGCAACAATTCAATATCTGTGGTGGAATCGGTTATATCGGTAGATAAGTAGAGCATACTCTTGGGGAGCTCAGTTGCAATTCGCTCAGTGAAAAAAATATGATAATCAAAGGTACTTAGATCATGCGTAAGATCAATCTCTTTCAATAATTTTGTGAACCATTCAAAATACAAATTGTTATCGCTGAGCCATATGAAATACAATCTCTTAATCTTTAAATCAGGATCACCATTTTTTTGGCGTACTGCAATATCCTGCAGAATAGATGCAAACTTGGATACACCGATACCTGAACCGACAAGAATAATATTTTCCGAACCAATTATATTCTCGCTGGATGATCCATAGGGGCCATCCAGCCTGGCAGTCATGTTCATCACATTTTCGTCCGCTAAAAGCTGGATTATTTCTTTGTATAATTTGGATGTCCAGGATCCATTCGTTTTGATATTCAGAGTTAATCTGTCACGGTTTGGGGGACTAATAATATTGAAAGGGTACCACTCAACGGTAGAAATCCATGGACAATTCAAATAAACATAATCACCGGCCTGATAATGAAACCAATCAGGACGTTTGATCTTTACAAATATATTTTTTCCCGGAAGAATTTCAATGGAATTAATAGGGATTTCACTTCGATTTTTCCGCCTGTTTACCAGAATATTGTAAAAATAAATCAATCGCGGCACTAATAACCACTGCCACGCCCCAAGATCATGAACTTGAATTTTGGATAACGGCCTCTGTTTTTTAATTAATTGGACATTCTTAGTTTCCTGTTTTCTGGACTCATACCTATCCGGATTGAACCACGCAACAGGATTGACTGCCAGTCCGCTGAAAAAGTCAGGATACTTTTTTGCCAACTCCAGAAACTCGTTCAAATCGATCGTTCCACTTTTGTCCGTATCCGCTTTACGGAAAAACTCATCCACCAAAAGATCAATCTGATACGGATCAAAATCCAGGTCATTCTCATTCAAGCTGTCTTTGATCAATATTTTCAATTCTTCATAATCAACATCTCCGCTGGCATCCAGATCATGAATGTCAAATGCAAACCGTATCCGATCTTCTTCTGATCCGTTGATCAGGAGTTGGAAACCCGAAAGAAACTCTTCTGAGTCAAGATAATCATTATGGTCCTTGTCGAAAATGTCAAATATCCGATCTACAATCGCATCATTACCAATCAACAGGCTTTTATGGAATTCATGCCGGTTTATTTTATTATCATCCCCGGCAATCTCGCGGAATTTATTTCGCAATTGGACTAAGAATGGTCCGGTAAGTTTTTTGGATTGATTTGCCAAGGATATTTTTTATGTTTGATACAATTGCAGACCATTAATTTATCTCGCGCAATCACCATAATATGACAACTTTTTAACCACGAACAGCGCAATGATTTACAATACGATATTGGAAACCATTGGGAACACCCCCACTGTTAAACTGCATAGAATCGGGCAGGAGCTGGAATGCGATTTTTACGCCAAATGTGAATTCTTTAATCCCGCAGGGTCAGTCAAGGACAGGATCGGCTGGCGCATGGTAGAAGATGCGGAACGATCCGGCCGCATCAAACCGGGAGATACTCTCATTGAGCCTACTTCCGGAAATACTGGACAGGGCCTGGCATTGGCAGCAGCCGTTAAAGGTTATCGCTGTATTATTGTGATGCCGGAAAAAATGAGCCAGGAAAAACAGGTTGCACTGGAAGCCCTGGGGGCTGAGATTGTACGCACGCCAACAGAAGCTGCCTGGGATGATCCTGACAGCCATATTTCAGTTTCTAAAAAACTTAACGCCGATATCCCGAACTCACATGTGCTGGACCAGTATTCTAATCCGTCTAACCCGAATGCCCATTATGATGGGACTGCACAGGAAATACTGGACGATTTTGGAACAGAGCTCGACATGATCGTAATAGGTGCCGGGACCGGGGGTACCATTACCGGTGTGGCAAAAAGATTAAAAGAAGAGATCCCAGGAATCAATATAATCGGTGCGGATCCGGTTGGATCAATCCTGGGGGGCGGCACAGAAGTCAAACCTTACCTGATTGAAGGAATCGGCTATGACTTTATTCCCGATGTTCTTGATAATGATTTAGTTGATAAATATATCAAAACCGATGATGAAGAATCCTTCCTTATGGCCCGGCGATTAATACGAGAAGAAGGTTTACTGTGCGGGGGTTCCAGTGGATCTGCCATGGTTGCAGCATTGCAGACAGCCGCAGACCTGGATCAGGGACAAAAATGCCTTGTCCTGCTGCCCGATGGCATACGCAACTACATGACAAAATTTCCCAATGATGATTGGATGAAAGAAAACGGGTTTAAAATATGAAACTTGAAAAAAGAAAAATGAAAAACTTCGGTTTCTTACTTGCTTTGTTTTGTTCCCTGTTTTCCCAGGAATCAGATGACCGCGGCTATATTGTACGTGTGGGAGACCCTGCTCCAGAACTCACTCTGGAGTACACAACGGGTGAGCAGGTCAGTTTAACAGATCTTCGCGGAAAAGTTGTTGTCCTGCAGTTTACCGCCAGCTGGTGCTCCGTGTGCCGGTTAGAAATGCCCCATCTGGAAAAGGACGTCTGGCAGCGCTTTAAAGATGATAGCCTGGTCCTTATCGGTATTGACAGGGATGAGCCCCTGGATGTGGTGCAGAAATTCAAAAAAGAAATGGGCGTTACCTATCCGCTGGCATTAGATCCGGGGGCCAACCATTTTTCCAGGTTCGCTCTAAAAGATGCCGGTGTGACCCGCAATATTGTTATTGATAAAGATGGAAAGATCGCTTTTCTGACCCGACTTTTCGAAGAAAAGGAGTTCAAGGAAATGATCGCT
>DTUG01000100.1 GCA_012964275.1 Fidelibacterota bacterium
CATAGTTCCGCTGGTCACACTGCCGATTTCATTGCCATTTTTTAGGATTTTAAAGTCATAGCGGGGTATGGCCCGTTCCATCATCTCGAAACAGACCAGTTTTCGATCTGGTTTTTCTTTTTTTTTAAGAATGGCATAACGACCAATAAAATCGCCTTTGTCCGGCTTGATGATCCAGCCCAATCCGGCTTCAATGGGATTCGTATTTTCATCAATATCATTGCCGTACAGGGCATACTTCATTTCCATACGCAGGGTATCGCGACATGCTAATCCTGCCGGGACAATGCCCGGTTTTTCGCCAACTTTCATCAGTGCATCCCAAATAGGCAAAATAGCATCCGGGGAAGCATAAATCTCATAACCCAGTTCACCGGTATACCCTGTTCGTGCGATCACGGCCGATTTACCTGCTGCTTTCCCATTCTCTATAAAATGGTAGAACGCTAAATCTGACAAATCAGAATCAATAATCTGCTGCAGTATCTCGCGGGATCTTGGGCCCTGTATAGCAACCAAGGCTGTCTCCTCGCTTTGGTCTTTTAGCTTGACATTGCTTTCTAAATGTGAATCCAGCCATTGAAAGTCCTTATCCCGGTTAGAAGCATTAACCACCAGCATATAGCCATTTTTCTTTTTATAGATCAGCAGGTCATCAACAATCCCCCCATTTTCATAGCACATAGCGGAATATTGTGCCTGGCCTTCATGTAAATCCGCTACATCATTCACCGTCATTTTCTGTAAAAAGGATTCGGCATCTGGTCCGGACAAGTAAAATTCGCCCATGTGGCTCACATCAAAAAGTCCTGCATTCCTGCGAATGGAATGGTGCTCCTGTACGATACTGGAATAATATGTTGGCAGCAGGTAGCCACCAAAGGACACCATGGTACCATCTAAAGATACATGACGCTCGTAAAGCGGCGTTTTCTTCGCCTTACTCAGGACTCGATCCAGTCTTTAAATTTATCCAGACCTTCACGTATCACATCCGTACCGATTCCGGAATAAGCCAAACGGATAAAATGATCTTTTTCACCTGGCAAAGATCGTCCGAAGTGATCCCTGGTACAGAAAGAGACCCCGGTTTCAACGAGTGCTTTTTTGCGAAACTGTTCTACATCAGGGATGTCTTTTCTATCCAACACCGCTGTTACATTGGGAAAGAGATAAAATGTACTCTCAGGCGTAGGTACGCGGATCCCTTCAATCGCATTCAGGCATTCCACGGCAGCATCTCGGCGGTTTTTTAACTTCGATAAAATATACCTGGTGCCACTGTCATCGCCAGTGAGGGCGTCAATCATGGCCCATTGCAGAAAATGATTAGTACAGGACTCATCATTGACATTAATCCGGGAGATATGGTGGATTAATTTTTTCGGTCCAATTGTCCCCCCGACACGCCAGCCGGTCATGGCATATTTTTTAGAAAATGTGTAAAGAATGGCCGTTCGCTCCCGCATACCCGGAAAGGATACGATTGAATTTGGCGGCTCATCAACATAACGGATTTCAAAATAGGCATCATCCGATAACACCCAAAGGTCATGCTCAATTGCAATCTGTGCCAACGCCTCCATCTCCTCCTGACTTGACGCAGCACTTAAAGGATTCTGGTAATTGTTATAGATAAGTGCTCTGGTTTTCCTAGAAATACCGGCTTTCAACTGATCTATATCAATAGCAAATCCGCTGTCAGTTTCGTGATAAATATAAGGTATCGCCACACCCCCTTGGTATTCGATTTGTGACTCATAAATAGGATAACCAGGATTGGGATACAGAACTTCATCCCCACGATTCATAACTGCAGAAATGAATTTCCAAATGGTCGGTTTTCCACCAGGGTGAATGGCTACATTTTCAGCTGTATAGTTGACACCCCGGCGCTGGCCAACATCCTGGGACAGTGCATCACGCAATTCTGGAATCCCTTCAGCAGGACAATATCCTGTTTTGCCATCGTGCATGTGTTTCATAGCTGCTTCCTGGATATTGGATGGGGTAGGCAGATTAATATCACCTAAATGGAATGGATATACTTTATGACCCTTATTCGCCCAGTTTATCGCATCAGCAGATACGGCAAAAGCTGTTTCCGTCCCCAAGCGACCGAGCCGAGAAGCATATTGCATATTAAACCATTAAATGTTTCAGGGCCTTTTTGATGACTGCCTCCAGTTCACCCTCAAGTTCACCGGACTTTTCAACCTGCTCTAAAGCTTGGTTAGATTGTTGCTGTTTATACCCAAGTGCTGTAAGCGCATTCAAAGCATCCCGGTACAGACCGGAGATGGTTTCATCACGTTCTTCAAATCCCAGCGAATCCTCATACGTCTTAGTAAATTTTTCTTTTAGCTCCACAATAATACGCTTTGCGGTTTTGGCACCGACACCTGGCACCGCTGTAAGCGCAGCTACATCTCCCGCTATAACCCTATCCCTCAGTTTATCAGGAATGATGCCACTTAAGATAGTTAGAGCTAGTTTAGGCCCAATACCACTGATACCAATGAGTTGCAGGAAGGTCTCCCGTTCTTTTGCTGTGTGAAAACCATATAGGTCAAGTACATCCTCCCGGACATGAAGGTAGGTTAACAGCAAAGCTTTTTCTCCCCTGGCGGGCATAACTTCCAGGGTATTGATGGTTGATAATACTTTTAAGCCAACTCCGCCTGTCTCCAGCACTGAATAAGCCGGAGTTTTTTTTAAGATGATTCCCTGAATTTGGTCGATCATAAAAACCTGCTCTGGTTGATGAAACAAAGCCCGACAGCAATGGCGTCGGAAATATCAATGGGTTTTGGAGGGTTTTTCAATTTTAAGATTTGACAAACCATAAATTGCACCTGTTCTTTCGTTGCCGACCCATTACCGCAAAC
>DTUG01000101.1 GCA_012964275.1 Fidelibacterota bacterium
CATCGGTGATCTGATCAGCGGACAGTTTTCTGGAAACGCTGTCCGGCTCCCAGCGACCGTAATCTTCTTCGATATCATAAATAATTCCGACATAATTAGTATCCCCGTTTGCATACCAGGCACTATATGCGCCCTGAGATTCCCAGACACCATATAGGATAAATCCATCGTTATCCACAATAGACTCTATGTTGATCCAGGTGTAGTTGGAAGAATTTAAATGTCCTGGCACACCGGCCAGGAAAGCTACTGCCGGCAGATAAGAATATTCCCCCCAGATGCCTGATGGATGTTCATCCCAGTTAATGAAATTGCCATAATTGGTGAGGGCATTATTCACCTTGCCCTGTAGCAGGTAACCAATGCCGCGGTCGTTCATGGGATTGGTCGGATAGGGATAATCCCCGATACGGGCTGCGGCTGTTTCTCGAAAGGGATCAGGTTCGACATCTCTGTTATATTTATTTATATTGGCAACCAACATACCAGCCATTAAAAAAACCATAATTATTACCAGAAATATATGATCCGGCTTAGTCAAAATCGAATCTCACATTAAAATTGATTTCCCGGGGCTGGGATAAGCGCCATGGTCTGTCGTAATAAGCACTGGACAAATAATGCTCTGCGTCTGCCAAACCGACATTCTCAGTATAGTAGGCTCCGGGATCATCCGCTTTTCCCGTAAGCTGATAAATATCTATCTCATTACGAATATCCAACAAATTATATATGCTCAAACCCATACTGATCCGATGATCCATGATCTCCAGGTATTTTGTAAAAGTAAGATTAACATTCGTATATCCTGGTCCACGTTTTGAGTTGGGGTTTTTCGAGTCTGGCTTTGGATCACGACCGGCAAATATCATGGGTGTGTATGGTCCCCCGCTCTGATAAAATGCCGTAAGACCAGCATTGATCCCAAAGGGGAGTCTTGTATAAAGATAAAAGGTTAAATCATGGATACGATCATAAAACTGCAGGTATTCCTGGCTGGGTGCGTCCACATAGACACCACTCACATCCGCCCAGGCATATTCGCTATTATTCTTGGCAATGGATTTTGTATACTGCAATTGAGAGCCAAATCGCTTACCCCTCATTTCAAGAGTAAAATCTATCCCTTTCGCGCTGCCATAATCGCCGTTATCGCTTATATTATAGGAATAGACTCCAGAGCGCTGATAGGTGCTCTTGGTCAACTGATCCAGATCTTTCACCCACGATATAATAGAGTAGGCCCAGTTCTCCCCAACCTGAACATTGAACCCTGCAGAGTAGGACTGGGTACGCTCAGCATTCATTGTAGCATTACCAACCAATCCTTCACCTTCTTCAAACAATTCTTCAGGATCTTCCATTCGGTTTGTATTAAGATAAATGTATGTGTACCGGGGTGTCTGGTAATATAGACCATAGTTGAAGGTGAACGTTGATTTATCAGTGATCACATGACTAAATCCAATTCTGGGGCTAACCTTGTAAAACCATTCCGCATCTTTCAGTATCACTTTTTGGCGAGAAAGACCAGCAAGGACGGTGACTTCTTCGCCCCGATCCCATTGGTCATTGTCATTCAAATCAGAATAATACCAGGGTTTACCGGGAGAATATTTTCCCAACGTATCAGCCCAGATCTGGGTATTATAATTTACCATGTCGACCCGTATCCCATAATTGATCACCATCCATGGCACTTCAAAGGTGTTCTGCAAATAGGCAGAAAATTCTTCTGGCTCTCTAAAATCATCCCACTGGTCATTCTTGTTGGCATCTGAGTATTCTTCTCCTTCATCCCAGCGGCCATTGCCTTCTCCTACATCGGGGTTCACATAACCACTATCAACCGGCAATAAACCATCGGGACCGGTATCCTGCCAGTATTCAGCGAAGGTTTGAATTGTAGCCGCTTCACCCAGCCAAGGACTTATGATTTCATAAAAGTTGAGTTTATGATATTTATAATCCAAGCCCAACCTGGCTTTCCATTTATCACTGATTTGTGATGTGAGATCAATCCGAACTTCATCTGTTACAGCTCGAGAATCAGCATAAAAGTGATCATGCCCGCCAAAGGCACGGCCTTCTTCCCAAACGTATCCCTGATAATTTGGCATGTAATAGTAGATATCATCCGGTTGTCCAGAGTAAAAGGGAGCAGAACTATAGCCTGGCACATTTTCCCACTGAAGGCGAATGCTGTTATAATCAAGAAAAGGTTCGTAATCTTCATACATTTCCGGCTCTAGCCAATAGCTACCGTCTCTATAGTTCAACTCTTGAACCAATTCAGGACCATCCCATTCTCCGTCTCCATCCCAGTCATCAAAGGTTTCATCTGTATCCCGTATGCCATTGCCATTCGTATCATAGAATTTCTCGGCGGATTCCCAGTTCCAGAGGCCAGGCGTAGCACCATAATACCAGCCGCTGTTATTATCCACAAGGGTATAACGAACTGTATCTCCATCTTCGCCGATACCATAAGGAATCACAAATGGATTTTCAGGGTCTGAGATCTCTTTATTACCTGCCGGGTGGCGCCATTCGAACCAGTTCGGAAATCCATCGCTATCATTATCCCGCCAGCGAACACCTTGAAACTGATCCTGAATAAATCGGGCAAGCCTAACAGTGTAAAAGGTTCGAGGACTCAACGTTTGGTTGATCTCAAAATTGTAGCGATATGTATCACGGAACAGCTCATTGCGGCCTTCATCCCAGTACAAATATCTTGAATTAAAGGCCTCCATATGGTTTGCCACCTGCCACCAGCTTAAATGAAACCTGAGCTTGCTGGAATACCTATAGCTGAGTTTGCTAAAAATATCCCAGGTTTTATTAAACCCAAAACCGCGGAATCCGGCTACATCATCCCAGGGATTCACCAGGTTGGTTTTATTCATTTGCAGTGTATCCAGTATAGCATCTTGGTCCACACCCAGATAAACCTTGTCATCAAGTTCATAAACACTGTAATGCTCTTTCATTGTGTATTGACCGGAAAACCAGAAATGGAGTTTGGGAATACCCAGAACAGGTCCTCCGATACCAAAATTATAATCGTTTAAGCCTCTCAGATTATCAAAATTCTCTGTATTGCTGGTATTACCCCGTAGATTGTTAATGAGTGCTCCGACAAAACTGGTTTCATATTCAAAATGGTATTCTATTTTCTTGCCCCCGGTAACGGTGTGCCAGTTGGATACCGCTGACATGGCATCGCCATATTCTGCGCTAAAACCGCCAGGCTGCCAGTCAAATTCCTTCATAGCGAAAATATTCAAACGAGTACCGCTACCAATTCCGCCAAAGATCGGATTGCGTACATACATACCATCGATCATATAAGCGATCTCACCGGACCGGCCACCCCTAACATGGACCTCTTCCAGTCCCCGCTCTTCCTGGTTAGGAATGCCCCGGGTTCCACTTTCAACCTTTACCACACCAGACTGAAGAGTATAGAGTTCGGACAGGTCCCTGAGCGGCAGGGCCTGAATAGCTTCCCTATCAATAGTAATTTTTTTAGCTGTGGCTCCTATCTCTACCAGTGGGCGCTGTCCTATTACTTCCACTTCTTCACCTTCCAGTTGGGCTTCTTCCATATCAGGATTTAGCCAGACTGTCTGATCCATCATCACAACTATTTCTTTGTAGGTTTTCTTTTTGTAACCTAACATTTCTACTACCACATCATATGTGCCGACCGGAATATTTAATATGAAGTAATTGCCATCAGCATCCGCGGCTGCACCAATCATCAGGTCAGGAAGATAAATATTAGCCCCGGGTAAGCCTACTTCTTTGATATCGGTGATCCGTCCCCGAATTGTCCCATCGGTCCCGGCAAAAAGACCAGTAAGAATTACGATCGCAAAGACATACTTCTGTATCACCATCTTTCTCATGGCTCCAGTGCCCTAAAATCAATAGTCTGCATACCAGATTGAGCACTAACCCTAAACGGATCAAAATTAAAATCCGGTATAATGCCTAAATCATTGAGATGAACAATCTGGGGAGGATAAATTAGCTGCCGGAGAACGTTTCCCGATTTTTCCACATCAATCTCGGCCAGATCCAAGCGGGAATAGCCTACCCAAACCTGACCCAACGAGTCTGGTGCTCCAAAAACAGATGACAATGTTTCATCAAAGGGATGCTCTGACCAGCGGAGAAATAATTCACTTTTGACTATACCATGATCCTTTGCCAGCCAGGTAAAGGATTTCTCTCCATATTCCACACCAGAGCCTAACATGGTCATTGATAGTAGATGGGTAACCTTAAAGCAATCTGAGAATGTGGTATCTGCGCTGGGACAATCATTCGCATCGCTAACCACAGAATTATCTCGAAAGCAGGTCCAGGTTCCATCTCCATTGTTTGAACCTTTCACCCTGGCCGCCTGTATCGTGATATCTGTTGTTTCCACTCCAAATGATTTCTCAATATAATATATCGCAATATCAGTGGTATCGTAATATGTTGTGTCAACCTGTTCACCATTTCGCAATAGGCCATTATACGTATAGAATAGGATTACATTATCCAGATATTGCTTATGCCAGAAACCATTACGAATCTGATTTGGGCTCCAATAGAATCCCTGGGGTAAAAAATAACGAGGATAAACCAACTGATTAATATGTTGATCCTGAGAATAAATCTGGTAATTATAATGACGCTGGATATCCCCGGCATTAGATGTGGTCCATTCTGTCTTGGTAATATAATAATCATCAGGTTGTCTATTTTCATCAGTAATATGACCAACAACCTGCCGGGTGTAGAGCGTAACCATGGAATCAATATCACCGACATCCTGGCGCTTGGAGTCAATAAAATTAATCGTCTCAATAATATCTGAATAAACATTGCCCCATCGATCGGTCATATTATCTTCCAGCTCAACTGTTAGCATAACTTCCGGATTCTCAGGGTCGTTCCAGTTTACCAATAGATTATTGGGTACTTCCCCAATGAGGTACAATTGTTTTTCTGGTGTACCATCGCCATCTATGTCAACCAGGGTATATTGTTCTGTATCATCAAATATATCGTTTCCCACATCTTCTGTTTCAGCATCATCCCACCGGTTATTGCAGTTCCGGTCTTCATATGGTTCGTTGAGGTCAAATTCACCGTCATCATCAATATCGTGAAATACTTCTGCCGGATCCAAAATGCCGTTTCCCCTATCAACGAACTCATATACGATATCATTCATGTCCCCATCATTATTGTAATCTACATTATCAATTGTTTCGGCCAAAACATCCCGACTGTCTCCATCTCCATTATAGTCACCGATGTCTTCTTCTGCCCCATCCCATTCATTATTATCATTACAATCTGTATTAATACGGAAAATGAGGGAATCAGAGCTGAGCTGTGTTCGTTCGAATTCAAAATTATTGATAAAAATGATTGGGTCGTCCTTAATGAAGCTGTAACTGGTATCACGCCATTCAGATGAATCCACAAATAATATTCCTTCCTGGATCAGCGGCGTATCCAGTACCGCCCAATAGGCGACCACATCAAACGTGTCAGCATAATACAGCATGGTATCTGCCTGGACCCAATCAGAATTTCGCAGCCGGTATCGCTGCAGAGAAGGTTCCGCATCCAGGTCCCATTCAATAGATTCAAGATTCTTGAACTGGGATGAAGAAAGCAGAATCGAGTCCGGTACAATTTTCCCTATCTCAGATGTAACTGTATCGCTACCTATTACTAAGGTATCTATGGTATATCGGGTTAGAAAATGAGTCGAATCGGGAGAAACATTCAGCAAATAGTCTGGAAAATTCCGCATGGACAGAGCCGGCGGGTCATCATTAAATATCTGCCGGTACTTATCATAGGTATAATCAAAACGGGAACCGTTATATATAAAGAATGAAGCATCAATGGCATCATCAAAATTGTAAAAATATTCTTCTACGGGACCGGTTTCCCCATTTCCAATGGTTTCATTCGAAAGCGTACTGTTGGGTCCGACCGTAACTATTTCTTCCGATGTGTCTGGTTCAGCACAGGACTGGAAAAACCAGCTCCAGGTAAGGATTACCCAAAAGAGAGTTATTTTACTTTGACGAAGTCCCAAGGTTTTTTTAAATACTAATCGCGTAATTTAAAGTATGATTATCGTTTTTATAAACTGTTAAACTTACTATATGAAAAATACGAACCTAATTTTTCTTGTGCTTATTCTTTTGTACCCATACTCCGTGCAGGCAGACCTGGCCAGTCCCGCACCTATGGATTTTACTCAGCCGGACGGTACCAAGTTCACAGGATTTAACCGGGGAAATCATCTTCAAGGATGGCGGGAATCAAACGGCTGGTCCATTACCCAAAATAAGGACGGTTGGTGGGTATACGCTCAAGGTGTTGACCGTCATACACTGATCCCTTCAACACAAAAGGTGGGTATCGATCCTGAACCAGATCAAAACCCCGCTCTAAAATACTTCCCACGGCATTTGAAGCCTGAACCCAGGTTACTTCTTGATGAAGGGCCCATACCGAATATTCGCAGTACAAGAGCAGATACATTCTTTGTTCCGCTTCTGCTGGTCGACTTTCCAGATTACGCTTATGAGTATCCTATGCAAACATTTGAGGATATCATGAACCAGGAAGGTTATACATACCCCGGAGCAGAAAATTCCGGAAGTTTTCGTGATTTTTACCAGGAAATTTCCTATGGTGAATTTCTTCCGCATTCCATTATTGCCGACTGGGTGAGAGCTCCAAATCCTCATGGCTATTATGCCTACAGTAATCCTGATGGGTATGCCCATGTACGGGAATTGGTACGGTATGTAGTGGATGCAGTAGAAGATCAGGGTTTCGACTGGTCTAAATTTGATAACGATGGTAACGGTAATGTTGACGCCATGAACCTGATCCATGCCGGACCCGGTGCTGAAGAGGGTGATTACTCGAATATCTGGTCACACAAATGGAACCTGGGCAATAATTCAGTTGAATATGACGGTGTCCAAATCAATTCCTACACCATGAACCCGGAGATCCAGAGCGGAACGATTGTAGCAATCGGGGTTCTATGTCATGAGTTTGGACACGCACTGGGATTACCAGACCTTTATGATACGGATTATTCTTCTTCTGGAGCAGGGAAACTCGCCTTAATGGCCAGCGGATCCTGGGGAACCAGCAACACTTCGCCCTGGTATCCATCTGCCATGAATGCCTGGTGTAAGAATCAGCTGGGCTGGGTAAATACAGTTGAGCTGACTGATGACCAATCTGGCGTTTCTATTGAAAAATCCTATTCCAGCAACCTGGTTTACCGTATGAGCCATCCAACAGTTTCAGCTGAATACTGGCTGATCGAGAACAGGCAGAAAGCCGGCACTGATACGCTCATGCCTCAGCCCGGATTGACCATCTGGCACATCAGTGATGACATAACAAACAATAATAATGAACCCTATTACAGGGTAGGATTGGAACAGGCCGATGGTCTTTTTGCATTGGAAAACGGGGGGCCCAGTAACGGCGGTGACGTGTATCCGGGAACCAGCGACAACCACGAATTCAGCCACAGTTCCATGCCTAATACTACAAGTCTGTATGGTGATCCTTCCATGAATCGGATTGAAAATATCTCAGATCCAGGACCGTTTATGACATTTGATATATCCTATAATGAGATCATCCTGGCAGATATTGAACTCCAAGATGGCACTAGTTATGCAAACCTGCCGGGAACCTTCGGTGTTGATATCAATAATGATATGGGCCTGGGCGACCTAGCACTCACCCTAGCCTACAATTCTCTGGAACTAGAAATAATTGACATTCTGCCGGCAGCAAGAACCAGTTTTGACTCCGTAATGATAGACGGCCGCTCGGTGAGTTTCCAGAATCTGAATATTTATGCTGGGTCCGGGCGGGCATTTGATATAAAGGTCATGAATTACACGGGTGTTCCCACCACAGTGGAAGTCAGCATTAACACTGTAGCAGCCTACCGGGACGACGGTGCTGAAGTGGGTATGGTCCCCGCTGGATCGGCTCTATACACCATACTGGGCATCGACCAGGTTTTTGATATCCAGGACGGCACGGGCGCAATCGGTGGCGGCGGTTCTTTCGGAGTTTCCCTGACCAACACGGTACCGATCCAATTTTTCATTATGAATATCACGGATATCCCAGATCTACTCACACCCAGTGATGAACCCTTTACGGATGTAAACGGCAACGGGCAATGGGACAATGGGGAGCCATTCCAGGATTGGAACGAGAACGAAACCTGGTCACCCGTAGTTGAACTGTCGGGTCGAACTGCCGGATGGTCCATCGATGTTCAGGCATCAGGAAATAATATGAATATCGCCGGCACTAACTGGCTGGACCCACTGGGACCAGGCACCGGACCGATCTTCATCATCAATACTGCGGTGAGTCCCGAAGCTCAGCTGGGTGAAACGATTCTGATCACAACTGATATCTGGCAATTAATGGACGCCTGGGGACATACAGGTGTTCCTTTTCAAAACGGGACCGGATCTGTGTCAATAGACCAGGTACTTGAAACCAGCGATAAACTTCCCCTGCCGGAATCGTTCATCTTGGAGAATATTTACCCAAATCCATTTAACCCAGCGACAACATTGGAATTCAACGTTCCAAGGAATTCAGGTGATCCTGTCAAGATCCATATTTATGATATTGCTGGGCGAATGATTATCCAACTGACTGATAGGATCTACAATTCAGGCCGGTATCGACTAACCTGGGATGGATCAGCATTCAGCAGCGGAATCTATTTTGTTCATTTCCACGCTGGAGATATCCGCCAAGTCAGAAAAATTTCACTGATTAAATAAAAAAAGCTCCGCTGGGGGCTTTATACCATTATTCAGGCGGACTTTCTCTTGGTACCGCTGCGGAACAAAGGATCTTTCCCTTTCAGGATCACATTCTTTGTAATAATCACCTTTTCCACCGCTGTCATCTCCGGCAGTTTATACATAATATCCAGCAGGCGTTCCTCAATGACCGACCGCAGGGCTCGGGCACCGGCATTTCGCTCACGGGCGATCTCCACAATGGTTTTCAAGGCAGAATCACGGAATTCCAGATCAATCCCTTCAAGCATGAAGAGTTTCTCGTATTGCTTCACCAGGGCATTTTTCGGTTTGGTCAATACCTGCAGCAGGTCATCTTCTGATAAATCTTCCAAGGTCGTTACCACCGGAAGGCGACCGATCAGTTCCGGGATCAAACCATATTCAATAAGGTCTTCCTGGCGAACATTCTCCAAGTTCGACCTCAACGTATTTTTAGCTAATGATTTTTTTGACCCAAAACCCAGGTCACCCTTCCCTGCCCTGCGGCTAATGATATCTTCCAGTCCAAAAAAGGAACCTCCGCAGATGAACAGGATATTCGATGTATTGATTGAAATAAGGTTTTGCTCGGGGTGCTTGCGGCCGCCCTTCGGGGGAATATGGCTGACGGTTCCTTCAAGGATCTTCAACAAGGCTTGCTGGACCCCTTCACCGCTTACATCACGAGTAATGGATGCGCTGGGAGCTTTTCGGCCTATTTTATCGATCTCATCAATATAGATGATTCCCTTTTGAGCAGCATTTATATTATAATTAGCCACCTGGAGCAGCCGCACCAGGATATTTTCTACATCCTCGCCGACATATCCTGCTTCGGTAAAAGTTGTGGCATCGGCAATAGCAAATGGCACCGACAGGAAACGGGCCATGGTCTTTGCAATAAGCGTCTTGCCGGTTCCGGTTGGACCAATGAGCAAAATATTGCTCTTGTCTAATTCCACTTCAGAATGATAGGAATGGTGGATGATCCGCTTATAATGGTTGTATACTGCCACGGCAATGGATTTTTTAGCTCTTTCCTGGCCTACAACATAGGCATCCAGGAATGCTTTAATCTTGGCAGGTTTTTGCAGGGTAACCTTAAACCCGGTATCCGGGCGCTCCACTTCTGGTTCCAGGTTAATCTCCAGCTTACGGTTTTTACCGGGTCTGGTACTCATTTTCGAACCGTTAAAATAGAATCAATAATGCCATAGGACTTGGCTTCACTGGAGCTCATAAAATAATTGCGGTCGGTGTCCACTTCAATTTTTTTCAAAGTTTTGCCGGTATTCTTTGCCAGGATCTTATTAAGCTTTAACTTCATCCGGATGATCTCATCGGCCTGGATCTTAATATCGGCAGCCTGCCCTTCCACGCCGCCCATGGGCTGGTGCAGCATAATGCGGCTGTTGGGCAGCGCAGAGCGCTTGCCCTTAGCGCCTCCAGCCAGTAAAAAGGCACCCATACTGGCAGCCTGGCCCATACAGATCGTCGCTACATCCGGCTTAATATACTGCATGGTGTCATAGATCCCGAATCCTGATGTTATGATGCCGCCCGGAGTATTGATATAGAGATGGATATCCTTATCAGAATCTTCAGCTTCCAGGAACAGCAGCTGAGCAATCACCAGAGAAGCGATATTATCTTCAATCGGCATCCCTAGGAAAACAATGCGCTCCTTGAGCAGGCGTGAATAGATATCATAGGCCCGCTCCGTACGTCCGGTCTGCTCCACAACAATGGGAACCAGCTGGTCTATTATTTTCTGATCAATATCCATGTGTGTCTTTGCGGATGTCTTTTGTATGGACTTCCACCTCTTTGACATTAGCAAATTGTTCAAGGTAATCCAAGATTTTCTTTTCTACCAAGTCATCTTCCAGCCGCTTCCGGTTGCTGGGTTTGCGATAGAACTTGCGTATTTCCTTTTCTGATGCGGGTGATCGTTGTACCAGATTTTCAATCTCCTGATCAACATCTTTTCTTTCCACCTTCAGTTCATTTTCTTCAATCAGTTTTTTGCGAACCAGGTACCACTTTAGGTTCCGCTCGGCTGCCGGACGATATGTTTCCCGTACCTTATCCTCATCCAGGGGCTCACCCTTGTTCTGTTTCTTCACATCTTCAACAATGTTGCTCAGGTAATTGTCCACCATACTGGGGGGCGCACCGGGATCCACTTTTGTGATCATGGCATCAGTCAGTTCCCGTTCGAAGGATTGCTGTGAACGACTGTCGAAATTTTCACCTATCTTATTTTGTACTTCATCTCGGAATCCTTCCACCGAATCCAAGTCAGGATTTACCAGTTTTACAAAATCCGTATCCACTTCAGGGAGTATCTCCCGCTCCACATTGATAACCATCAGCTCATAAGGACTGCTGGACGTTTTTTCACGGTCATCCGAAAGATTGATTCGGGCTGTTTCGCCGGGCTTCAAACCGACCAGCTTCTCTTTCTGTTCATCGGTAAAGGAACCGTCGCCAACCTTTAACAGTTGTTTTTCGAATTTCTTACCAATAATTGGCACTCCGGAATCATCCAACTTCTGAAGATCACAGAGAATAAAGTCCTTTTCTTGGGCACCGTCTTCGATAGTTTCTATCCGGGCATGGGCCTTGCGAAGCTGATCAACGGCAACATCCATATCCTGCTGGTCAGAGATGAACTTCATGCGCTGAACATCCAGTGTTTTTCGCTTCATTTTTGGCAGCACAATCTCCGGTTCGACTTCAAATTTTGCGGTAAATGAAAAATGTTCGCCGAAATGAAAATGGACATCACTGATCTCGGCCTGATTAACTGGAACCAGTTCTTTTTCTTGGAGTCCATTCAGGTAATATTTCTGGATATTGTCATCCATGAACTGGGCTTCAATATTCGGCTGAAACTGCTGCAGGAGTCGATCTCTAGGAATCTTACCGGGCCTAAAACCGGGAATTTTCACCTTCTTGCCGAAGCGCTTCATACTGGCATTAAAATCAGGTTCAAGGGCTTGCCAAGAAATATTCAGATTCATTTCCCGGGTGAATTCATTTATATTTTTTAGTTCGATCTGCAATGAAATACTCTCAAATTCAGCCGGGGAATTTATATTAAAAGATCGCTCCATCCTCCATGCATCTGATGAAACCAAACCCGAAAATCTCAGCCCGGGTAACAACTGTTTTTTTGATATTATTCCATACTATAACCAGTCTGGATAACAGGCTGGCAGCCCAGGAAATTATTTATGCCAGATCCGGTGATGGTATCGGTTTTGCCATAATGCTTTTCCTGGGCGGTTTGATGATGTTCTATCTAGGGCTCAAAAAAATTCAGCGTGACCGGTTGATCGCCAATATGCCCACATCCAAGATCCGTTCCATGGCTATGGGCCTTGTCGAACTGTACGGGAAAATCAGAGCCCATAAAGAAACCATCACCGCACCCTTCAGCGGAAAAGAATGTGTATACTGCCGAGTATCAGTGGGAGAATGGCGCGGTAGCGGTAAGCGAAGACACCTGCGGATGCACCGTCAGCGGGAAAAGGGAGTACTCTTCAACCTGGAAGATGATACGGGTAAGGTGCTAATTGACGCCCGTGGCGCGGACCTGACCAATCTCAAAAGGGATGTCTCCATCAAACTGCATCAAGGTGGTGAAATGACAGACCGTTTGAAAGACTATTGTGAAAAACATAATATTGAGTGGAAAAGTACCATTGGGCACCGAAGTATGGAATTTGAGGAAACATTTATTGAGCCTGGGGAAGACCTCTATATCATGGGCACAGCACAGCATAGCCCACATAGCGATAAAAGTGATGAACATATTGGACACAAAAAAATCATGATCGGATACGCTCAGGGCCAGCGCATGTTCTATATATCTGACAAGAGCGAAAAAGAACTCCTTAACAAATCAGCATCTAAATCCGCCTTTATGGTATTCGGCGGCATTGGGCTCTCAGCACTGGGATTATTCATGATCCTGAGCCAGTTTAAGTAAGATGAGCGATATTAGCATAGAAAAATCCTTTTTTAAAACATTTAAGGGACAGGTTGTACTATTCCTGCTGGCCTGGTCATCCTGCCAGACCATGACCTATTATGTAGGTACGGAAGATAACCGCAAGGCAAAAAAGATCGCCAAGGATTATACAGAATACGAAGCGGAAATACTGGGTGTGGACCCCTACAAATTTGAATTTCCGGATGGCAAGACCCTGCGGGTCCAGTATAACAAGGGTGAAAACAGTCAAAACGCCGTATTCTTTTCTGTCACCATTCCCGACTGGGATTCCACCGCTGATCAGGACTCAATCGTCCGTGTCAGGACAGGATACCTGAAACGGGGCGATCTTTCTTTTCGTCCTGACAGCTTTATGATCGGTAAGACATTCCCGATCATATACTCCAATAAAAATCCGTCGCTTTTTATGGAAGCGGAAAAATTCAGTAAAGGGCTGGAAAATAAAAATCTCATGAAACCTATGATGGCTTTTGGGGTAATCTGGGGAGTCTTACTACTGATATTATGGGTGATCGGCTGGGTGCTATATAAGGTTGGGACCGATGAAGAGATCCTAGGCTCTCCGGAAAAAGATATCCGCAGCGCGAAGGTCATCAGGGGCACCGCCAAAGGGCCAGATGATTGGGATCGTGATTTCTGAGAATTTTTTTTGTATGTTCCTCGGCTTTTTTTGAACCGTTTTT
>DTUG01000102.1 GCA_012964275.1 Fidelibacterota bacterium
TGGACCTGCGCTTAACCCAGTCATCGGTATCCAGCGCCAAAGCACAGCTGGAAAACCGCCATCAGGTTTACCTGATCACGGTTCGGAACCTGGAAGCGCTCTTGGGACAATACCCTGATGGTAATTACCTGGTGAACACGCGCCTGCCAAACAACCTGCCCCCCGTACCGGCGAGCCTGCCTGCTGACGTTCTAAAAAGGCGTCCGGATATTCAATCCGCGCTGGCCAAGGCCCAGGCTGCTTCGCACCGCTCTGCAGAAGCGGTCAGTTCCTTTTTGCCGGGATTTGTATTAACCGGTTCATCCGGGGCTTCGTCCAGTGACCTTAACGACCTGCTTAATGAGGATTATCAGGTCTGGAACAGGGGATTAAATATTAATGCACCCGTTTTCCAGGGCGGCAGGCTTGCGGCTAACCTTAAAATGAATCAGGAAAGGCTAAAGCTTGCTGAAATTACATTGATGCAGACGATCATTAATGCATTCGCAGAAGTCGAACAGGCACTTTTTACAGAAGAGTCAAATCAGAAACAATTAACAGCTTTCCAGGCATCGGCTGAACAGGCTGAAGCAGCTTATTCCCTGTCTCGTGAACGGTATGACTCGGGATTAGTGGGTTTAATTTCGGTGCTGGACAGTCAGCAGCGGTGGTTCCAGGCCCGATCTCAGGTATTGACTGCTAAAAGGGCAAAGGTAAATACCAGGCTGAATTTGATTTTGGCACTGGGAGGCGATATTCAACACACCTCATAACGGAGATCATGAAAAAATATATTAAAAGCTTAGGCCCCGTCTTCATACTCATGGGGAGCGCTGCCGTTTTTGCACTCCTTATCAGTATCAAGCCCGAAGCTCAATTTCAAAAACCTGAAATTGTTCACCAGCTGGTGCAGACATTTATGGCTCTGCCGCAGGATATCGAAGTAAAAATACGTTCACAGGGTACGATAAGGCCTGAAAAGGAAATTGTACTTACATCGGAAGTGAATGGGAAAATAACCTGGATATCAGAGAATCTTTCTGATGGGGCAAATTTTGATGAAGGGGATACACTGTTAAAACTGGACAAACGAGATTATGAACTGGCCCTGATTTTAACAGAATCCAGCCTTTTTCAGGCTCGGGCTGCCCTTGAAATAGAAGAAGCTGAAGCAGACCTTGCAAATAAAGAATGGCAAAGGGTCGGGACAGGAGATGCTTCCAGTTTGACCCTGAGGAAACCGCAGCTGGCGCAGGCCAGAGCGGTGCTCGCTGCCGCCGAAGCAGCACATGAACAGGCAAAGAGAAACCTGGAAAGAACTGTTGTCCCGGCGCCCTTTAAGGGCAGAGTCAGGAATAAGATGGTTGATCTTGGCACCAATTTATTCCCTGGTAATCCGATCGCAGAAGTCTATGCCACAGACTTTCTGGAAGTCAGGCTGCCCATTGCTGATAAGGATATACCTTTTCTCGGAATTCCCATGGATGGTACCCTGTTGCCAGAAGGTAAAAGACCACAGGTAAGATTATTTGCCAATTATGGAGGCCAGGATATTGAAGTAAATGGATATATCCTTCGGTCCGGATCTGAAATTGACCCAAAGACAAGAATGATATCCCTGGTTGCGGCGGTTCCAGTAACTGAAAATATTGAGATTGCCAGTTCCTTAAAAGTCGGCATGTTTATGAATGCAGAGATTTCAGGCTTGAACTATTCCAGTATTATCATCGTTCCAAGGTACACAGTTAAGGATGAGACGATCTGGGTGGTTCAGGATAAAAAACTCAGAAGGAAATCTGTAGAAGTTCTGCGCTATGAAGATGATTTTGCCCTGATTAAAGATGGCCTGGAAGCAATGGACAAAGTGCTGACAACCCGATTGTCATATTATATAGACGGAATGTCGGTACGAATTGATTAAATAGACTATAATGGAAAAAATAATACGCTGGTTTATTGCCAATAGTGTGGCAGCAAATCTGCTCATGCTCTTTATTATTTTCGCAGGTTTGTTCACAGTGTCACAGCTGCGGATGGAAATATTTCCTGATATAAATCTGGGGATTATTAATGTATCCGTCGTTTATCCTGGTGCATCACCTGAAGATATTGAAGAATCGATCTGCATACGGATAGAAGAACAGCTGGCTGGGATTGATGGTGTAAAAAGGATGACAAGCACATCGGATGAAGGAATGGGCTCCATCAGTGTTGAAGTCATGTTTGGTGAAGATCTGAATGAGATAAAGGACGAGGTTAAAACTCAGATCGATGCCATAACATCTTTTCCTGATGGAGCTGAAAAACCAATTGTGCGAAGCTTTGAAGGTTCACCGGAAGTCATTACAGTGGCAGTGCATGGAAAGGTGGATGAAGAAAGCCTGCTCAATATTGCCCAGAAGGTTCGGGACGAAATAAATGATCTTCCGGGAATTACGAAAATACACCTGTCAAGTAAACCTCGGGAAATATCTATCGAGATTTCGGAAAATACACTGCAAAAATATGGTCTATCCATTGATCAGATAGCTAACCGAATAAGAATGTCATCCATGGATATTCCCGGGGGATCGGTCGAAACAAAAGATGGTGAAATATTGATTCGTTCCAAGGGGCAGGCCTATAGGGGTAACGAGTTCGGTGCTATCCCAATTCTCTCCAGGCTGGACGGTTCTACATTGCTGTTGAGAGATATAGCCACAGTAGTAGATGGATTTGCCGATGTTGACTATGATATCAATTTTAACGGTGAACCGGCTTTTTTGATCAGAGTGTTCCGGATCGGTGAACAAAACGCTCTTGACGTTGCTGAAGCTGTCCATCAGTATCTGGCTCGATCAAAACCACTGATGCCGGAAGGCGTATCCATCACTTCCTGGAAGGATGAATCGGTA
>DTUG01000103.1:0-8005 GCA_012964275.1 Fidelibacterota bacterium
ATTGGCCAGTATTTCTAATTATTTACGCCGAAACGGATATATTCCCAGCAGTACAAATTATGATAAAGGGGGTGATATTTGGAAATCTGTATGGGCCTATAATCATGCCGATAATTATGTGATGGCTGTTTTAGAGCTTAGGGAAAAAATCCAGGAAAGAGTATTACAGGAGGAGTAAAATTAAAAGAAGACAATTCATTAAATTGGGACTCTTTGGAACTGTAACTGCTGGTGTTTCGCCTGTCAGTATTTTAAAGGGCCGTGACTGTGATCTAACCAACGAAGATATTCTCGGTCCCTACTGGGAAGAAAACCATCCATATAGAAGTGTACTGGCTCATCAAAATGAACCAGGCACCCGAATTTTTATCTCTGGCATCGTGACGGCAAATGATTGTGACACTCCGATCCAAAATGCGATTGTGGATGTATGGCATGCCAATGATAGCGGGTGTTATACCATTTTCCAGGAATGCGACACTGGAAATCCAGAGGAAGACCCCTACAACCTTCGCGGACAAATGCTCACAGGCGAAAACGGCGGATATGCGTTTGAGTCCGTATGGCCCGGGTATTATACCGGACGGCCACGTCATTTTCATTATAAGATTACCACCCCAGACGAGTTGGAGTTGGTGACCCAATGTTATTTTGAAGATGATCCACAGGTGGATCAACAATGGATAGATAGCCATCCGGGGCTGGTTATTCCACTGGAAGAAGATATAAACGGGCTGTACGGCATATTTGATATAGTGATGGATGAAATGGAAGTACAAGTTGGTACTCTAGGTGAATCCGGCCCCGTTCCAGAATCTCCTTTTTTAAATCAAGGTTATCCAAACCCTTTTAACAATTTAACTCAAATAGAGTATGGTATATCAAAACCGGGGCATATCAGTATCAGCATTTACAATGTGTCGGGGAAGTGGATCACAAATCTAGCTAATGGTCACAAGGCATCGGGAACGTATCTTTTGGAGTGGAGCGGAACAGGAGCGGATGGTAAAATTGTTCCATCCGGGCCGTACTTGGTGGTGATGAAATCTGCTGGGTTTACCGGATCGAAAAAGATGTTATTCCTGAAATAATTAAAAAGTAACAGAAAATTCTTTTTCTGTGCCGTCCCGGTCAATAGTAACGGTAATTGTTTGTCCTTTTTCAAATTTGGCCAACCGGTTCATATATTCATAAATATCTTTTATTGGTTTTTCATTAAGGGCTTTAAGAATATCGCCTTTCTGAATACCGGCATTTGCCGCTGGTCCATTGGGGTTGGAGATTCCGTCTATTTTCACGCCATCTACTAGACTGCCGTAGGATGGTATAATTCCTAAAGTTACCTTGAATCTTCCACGGCCAATTTTAGCGGGTTCTTTGGGGCCAGCCGAGGTAAATACAGGTCTTTCAGGTAGGCGGCTGATATGGATTATTATATTATAAACAATATCAAGGATCTGCTTTGCTCCTAAAGCATTGATAGATTGCCAGTCATCCTCCGGAAGATGGTAATCACTATGAAATCCGGAAAAGAAAAATAATACAGGTATATCCTTAGTATAAAAAGCAGCATGATCACTCGGCCCATATCCTGCCTGATTCTGCTTCAGAATTATCGGTGAATTTTCTGCTAAGCTGTCGAGTAAATGAGGAAACAGGGGAGAAGTGCCAAGCCCTCCGGTAGTTGCGGTTGTATCAGTAAGGCGACCAATCATATCCATATTGATCATTGTTACAATGCTTGAAAGCTCCACGGTTGGATGATTTACAAAGTATTTTGCCCCAAGAATGCCTTTTTCTTCAGCGTCAAAACCAATAAACAAGATACTTCTTTTTAGCAGGTGCCTGTTGGATTGCAGTTTGTGCGCCAGTTCCAAAATTCCTGCAATCCCAGAAGCGTTGTCATCAGCCCCATTATGGATTGCAGCGGTATCCGGTTTTCGGGACCCGGTTCCGGGACCCCCATATCCGAGATGGTCGAAATGCGCGCCAAGAACAACATATTCATCCCGGAATTTGTGATTCCGGCTGGTGACTTTTCCTAAAACATTAGCTGCGCGAATATAGACACTCTTTAAATCAACACTGGCGGAAATAATGACATTTGGTATTTCAAATGCCACAGGTTTTAAGGCATTATTCATGTTTTCCTGTATTGTTTGACGTGATTTTCCTACAGCACTTAGGAATTCATCCGCTTTTTCATTGCTTAAGTGAATTGCCGGCACCCCAGCATTAGAATAGCCTGCCCGGTAGTGTAACGGCAACAAAGTGCTGTCCTCTATTTGGGATATATACAAAATACCGGCGGCGCCTCTATCACGTGCCACCATCATTTTTTTATGCAGTTCAGCATGGGCAGCATACAATGAATGTGGATTATCCCGCACAGGGCTGTGTCGCATTACCATGACCCATTTCCCGTCAACATCGAGCCCATCATAGTCATTCCAGGTTAAAGAATCGTCTTTGATGTCAAATCCATAACCTGCAAACACCACTTTAGCAGAAAAGCTGCCGTTCCCTGAGAACCATAATGGCATGAAGTCCGTTTCAATCTCCAGCGAGTTATTACCAATCATCAGTTTATTATCTGATCCCAGCTCTAAGCCATCTAGGACACTAAAAGGCTGAATATAGGAGTTATTTTTTCCGCCAGGATTCACCCCAAAGGATTTGAATTGTTTAATCAAGTATGAGATTACATCTTTGGATTCCCGAGTGCCGGGATAGCGACCAGCCCTTTCGTCATCGGCTAAATAACGAATATGGTCTAAAATCTCAGATTCTACTATTTCTGATGAACCAACATCTCCCGGTCCAAGCTCACGATACCAGTAGAAACTGTATCCGACAACAATTATTGCCAGAGTGGTTGAAAATAGTTGCCCACTCTTTGTCATGATAAATTTGAATTAAGATAGATATGCATAATAGGATTAATTTAACACCAGGAGTTATGTCGAATTCAAGAGATAAGATAAATATTAAGGTGGAACCAAGGTATATCCAAGAACGGTCAGTACCCGTTAAGGCCATTTATTTTTTTGCTTATCATGTAACCATTGTAAATAAAGGTAAAATACCCGCTCAATTGATCACCCGATATTGGCATATTACAGATGGAAATGGCCAGGTTGAAGAAGTTCGTGGACCAGGTGTTGTGGGGGAGCAGCCGCGCCTCGTGCCAGGTGAGTCATTTGACTATACCAGTTTTTGTCCATTGCCGACACCCTTCGGCGTCATGCAGGGCTCATTTCAGATGGTGCGGGATGACGGTACCGATTTTGAAGTACCCATAGCTCCCTTTCGTTTGGTGGCGCCAGAAACAATGAATTAATCCAGACCGTGGATTAATCCTGTTGGCGTTTCTGCACTACATGAAAGCCCCAGGTTTAACAATTCTGAGACAGCAGGAGCAATTTGTGTGATTTGCATGTTTTCCACCCTTGTTCCCGGCTTAATTCCTCGCCCACAGGCAATAAACGCTGTTTTTAGATAACTACGATTTGGATCACCACCATGTGTCCCACCTGATTTATTATATACATACGGTTGATTCAGGTCCTTAGAAAACGCATAATTTTTATTGGCAAGAAGCAGGAAATCTGTTTCTTCATGGGCTGATAAATGTCCGGTCATATGGCGTCGTTCCAGAGTTTCAAACTCCACTTGCTTTGTAAGCAGTACACGAACCTTTTTCTTTAGAACCGTATCATCTTGGTTTTTGATTCGCACAAATGCAGAACCTCCTGTAGACAGACAAGTAACTTCCCAGTTCTCTATGGTATTATTATCCGTGATCTTTAACCACCCCTGATCGGCAAAAAGACGGTTTACATTCAAATGTTTATCCACATCCCGGAATCCATGGTCTCCCGTGATAAATAAAGTTGTTGATGACCAAAGGTTATTTTCATCAAGGAATATCATTATGTTGCCTATTAAAGAATCCATAAATGCGAATGCTTCCAGCGCTTCCGATGAATGTTTTCCATAGTCATGCTGTTCGTAATCAGTTTGGATCATATGATATAGACTGAGGTGGGGGCGTTTCCGGCGAAAGGCGTCCATAAATATCTTATGTAGTAAAATATCCCTTGAGTATCCCTCTGTGCTTGCTTGAGGGTTGATTATCCCACGCAGTTGTGCCGATTCGAGGAAGTGATCAGGCATGTCATGCTTCATGACCAAACTTGCCGTAGAAATTGTGTCGTTTATTGATTTTATTTCTGGAAAACCCCAGGTAATAGGTGCTCCAACAGTAACTGGCCAGCTTATACCGAGAGATACCATTTCATTTTGTTTGATCTTATCAATGATACTTTCAACACGAACTGAATCTTGGTACCAATTCCAATCCGAAAAGTTTATTTCTGGCTGGAAAGGATGGTTATTAAGGATTCCGTGCTTTAGGGGGAGTTCGCCAGTGATCATACTGGTGTGAGATGGGTATGTTAATGATGGAAAAACACTAGAGACATTATTACATAAACTGCCGGAAGTTGTAAGTCTGTGTAGATTGGGAAATCGCTCTGAAAAATCAGATCGATTGAAAAGGTCTCCTCGAAGTCCGTCAACAGAAACAAGAATTACTCTAGGATCACTCCAACTTCCTTTGAACCCTCCGCAACTGAAAACAGCAATACTGATCGATAAGATTAATGAATATCTGATCATAATTGGTGACTTGGTAACAGCCCTTGTTCATGTAAATAGAACGATTCTGGGTGTTGGGATTCCCACTTATCAAAGTTATCGTTTTTTACTGCTTCTGTAGCTAAATGGATATTCTTTTCTAGGTTTTCTTTAGAGTTCCATTTTATCATGCCAACAAATCTTCCGGTGTTTTCATCATCAAGCACTGTCCCATCAATAAATCCTTTAGATCCTTCAGGTGCATTTTTAAATCTCTGCATGGAGTTTATTAATTGATTTTAATATTTGTCTTTTGGATAATGTATTGACATATGCATAAACATGTCTACATCATGCCATAAAAATTATTGACCATATTTGCTGGAGTAAATAAAGGCCAAGAATTGCCACCATCACCCACTTGCCGTATAATATAATCTTATGAAATGGTTTGATAATCTTTCTAAAAGTGGTCATACCAGACGAAAAAGAACGACTGATTTCACCATCAGCACTAGCTGTATATTGCCACAGATGATATCCAAAAACCTTAATCACATTAATTGGATTAACTTTAAAAGACTCACTCGCATACATTGCGGTGTAGTTACTTCGGGTGATTATATAGTCTCCAGCGTCCATCAGGTTCATGAATATGTTTGAAAATACTGCCGAAGGCATCATGCATGGTTCAAGGCCAATTATAATACCATCCTTTTTTAATAGCCGTCGAAACTCTTGAAACAGTATTTTACATGTATCAGAATTAATATGGTGTAAGCACAGGGATATAAATACAACGTCAAACGATTGATCATCGAAAGGGAGACGCTGATCATCCGATGAAATATAGGGAATTACTTGAAATTGGTGTTTTGGGAAAGCGCGCTTAGACTCTGTAACACGACTAATATCTACTTCTACACCCGTATAGTCATCCGGATGAAAGAGGCTTGAATTAGAACCAACCCCGGAACCAAAATCAATTACTTTTTGTCCTTTAGAATATATATCATCTACAAAATCAAATGTGTGATCACCCTGTAATAGCACGACCAGGTGTTTATATACAAATGTTTCTATTTTAAGGAAGAAACTCAATGTAGACATCCTTTATCTAATAGCAGTATCATTTTTTGTATAGAGAAAAAACCCAACCCGCATCAACTTTATTAAGCGGCTGACCCAGATTATTTGCGGCGAACACCTGTTTTTTGTTACGCAGTCCCAGTAGAACACATCCCGTGGGGCAACCAGTCAAAACGGCACCTAATAAGCCGTGTAATACAGGCTGAGCATGATTGACGAACCGTTTTTTTAGTAAGGCCTTATTTTTTTGCATCTTATTAATGAAATCTATATCTTGGAATTCCTGGACAGTTTGTCGAAAGTCGCCATCCGGGAAGAATGCCACATTATCATATTTTCCGGTTAGTAATCCGTGTTTAATTGGTGAAAAGAAACAGATTCCCAAGTTATGAGTATCTACATATTCTTTAAGTCCGGAATGAACATAAGTATCATTATACACGTTACGTAATGGCTGTATTACATCGGGATTTGCCCGTTGAATAAATTTCATAATTTTTTTCGAAGACCAGTCAGATAAGCCTATAAACCTTGTTTTTCCTTCATCTTGGAAACGGTGAACCGTTTCCATAGCGTCATCAAAATATTCATCATGTTTTCCAAAATTACAATGGTGCAGATAAAGAAGGTCTACAAAATCTGTGTTTAGATTATTTAAGGATCGTTCCATATTCTGTCTCATGTAACCAGGATGGTACCAGTATTCATGTGGACCCTGATCCCAACCAACTTTTGTCGCTAAAAATATTTGATTTCTTTGTATATCTGGCCACATGGAACCTATGATTTTTTCAGAATAACCATCTCCATAAACATCAGCGGTATCCCAATGATTTATATCCAGCTCATAAGCCCATCTCAGTGCTGCTTTAGAATCGGTGTCTTCTTGTCCAGACCACCCAACAGGAACACCACCAGATGTATTTTTTCCACCATAGGACCATGCACCCAGACTGATGGCAGAAACCTCAGCCCCGGTATGACCGAGAACAACTTTCTTCATTTTCATTCCTTTTATTAAATCTAAAAGTTAGTATGAAGATTGTAAACTCCCCGCGCTATTATGTCAGAAAAACGCTTAAAGATTATTGACATTGGTCACTCTAATTATAGGTTGGATACTGCTATCTCTTTATTGGAAACAATTGTCAGCCAATGTGTATATGAAAGCAAGACACGCGGGATTAAGATTATTACAGGACATGGCTCAGGGAAATTACGCAATGCGGTACGCGATTGGTGTCTTGAGCAGGAAGGGCGATTTAGAGCCGTGATTTATGGAGAAGAGTATGATATGTTCAATCAAAATGCGGTTGGCATGCGCATCGATTGTGAGCAGCCTAATGATCCAGATTATGGCAGGAAAAACCGTGCCGTTACATATATCTGGCTTTTGTAGGCAGAATTTGAAGTGAATAAAATGTGCAATTTTTCAAGGATTCTTATATTGAGCTATATTGTTCTTATATATAATTGTGCGGGCGTATCTTACACTAAACTAAGCCAGGACAATCCCGAGGCGCTTATAGCTATGCAAGATTCATTGTTGTTACGGCAGAGCAAGTCAGCAAATCTAGTAAACGCCTTAGTGAATGCACATGTCCAAATTGGTATAAGAGCTACTGCTGAACATAATTTTAATAAAGCATCTAACCATTTTCACCAGGCCCTTGAACTCAATAATAAAGATACAACAGCGCAATATAATTTACTGTTAGTTGAAGGTCACATATTGTTAAAGAAAGGAAACAAGAATGGTCTTTGGGATGCTATAGAAAAATATGCTCGCGCTGGATCTCTTCGACAAACTCAGGGCGAACCACATTATTGGATGGCTCAGGCTTATTTAAAACTGGGAGATACAGATTTTGATTTAATTCTGGAATCATATGAGAAAGCCATTAACCTTTCCATGGGTAAAGATCTTTTATCTCAAGCCCAAAAAGACTATAATCATACGCTGGACCGCAAAAAGCAACTGGACACTTTCTGGAAATAAGCAACCATCCTTTCTCTAATATTTTGCATATAATGGCTTATTTCATAATATCTTGACACGTTGGTCATTTATCGGTAAAATTCTAAACCTTCAATGCGGAAAGATATTGAAGGACTTTAGAATCCGAGGTAAAAAATGATATCACAATTCAGCCTGAAAAAGCGTATTGTCTACGCTCTTTCCGTTTTCCTGCTCATAGGACAGCCCTTATTTGCGGCAAAAAAGAATGACCTATCCGGTATTGTGGTAGGTGCCGATGGAGAGCCCGTTAAAAAAGCT
>DTUG01000103.1:8105-13209 GCA_012964275.1 Fidelibacterota bacterium
GCAACCCCCAAACAATCGACAGCAACCGGTGGTGCCAGCAGTGATTTTATTCTCAACGAACTCAACTTTGAGATCAAAAAACTTACTGCTGAGTTCAAGCACTTAAGCCGGGAAATGGATGATCTAAAAGCATTAAGTAAAATGTGGATTAACCCATTGACCATATATTCCAAAGAGGTTATCCTAAAAAATGGAAGCACAGTTTTTGGAAAGATAGTTTATCAGGATGACAAATCTTTAAAATTAGAAACCCTTGTTGGATATTTAATTATTAAGCGGGATCAAGTTGTCCGAATTATAGATAATGTTGTTACAGATGTTCAGCAGGAATATATCCCTGAACAGATCCGGGAAAGCTATTCACCCCCACCCATGCCTCGATTGACAGTGCCAAGATATACATCCCCCAGTGTATCAGCTAGGGAAGCAGGTCAAAAATTCTCTGCCAATTGCGTTTTAATGGGTAATATTGCGGAAAAGAAAGATACTCAAGGAAATATCCTTTTTAATGGTGAGATAAAAAATATTGGCGGACGCCGGGCTGACTTTGTTAAATTGGATTTTGTGTTCCGAAAAAACTGGAGCGGTGAAACCCGAACACTTACGACTTTTATAAAAGGGTCCTATAATACATTTGATAGTGGAATTGTCTCAGACGCCAGCTTGCTCCCCGGTGCTATGGGCCAGTTTGATCTCTATGTTCCTCAGGATTTTGGTTCGTTCATTGGTTATTCTTATGTGATTGACTGGGAAGAATACCAATAAGTATCGAGGCAACAAACTATGTATAGGTATACTAAACTCTTTTCGCTGCTTATTGCAGTCTCTCTTGTTTGTGGGCAAGAATCCTCATCAGATGTTTTTTTCTTGGATTTAGGAATAGTTATCAAGCCAAAGACCGGAACAGAAACGGTGTCTAGAGCGGTAACACCACCCATTGATGACGCCAATGCAAAGGTCAGTAAAATAGATGGCAGACCGATTTACATGGCTACATCATCTGAAATGCTTGCTTCCCTTGATCGCATCAATGAGCAAATTCGCGTTATTGAAGAATCGCTAAAATCAAAGATCGCATCTCTAGAAAAAAAGAATCGAGACTTAAAAACACAGGTTAGAGACCTGAACCAGCGCATGGAATCTGAATTTTCCAATGTTCTGACCTATGAAGAGTCAAACTCTAAACCCCCCATAGAAATTCCTGTCCCGCTTACAACGACAGCATTCTCAACGCCAGCAATTGAAGATCTGCCCATAGAAACAGATTTTAAACATAATAAAGGCAATATTACTGGTGAGCCTGACGGGTTTGATGAGAAGAAATACATAGATGGAGTGATTGCTTATCAGCGTGAAGATTATGAACTCTGTCTGAAAAAGTTTAATCAGCTTCATCTTGACCGATCAAACCGGCGTACAGTGAGCAATATTTTATACTGGATAGCTGATGCTCACCAGCAATTGGGGCAATATGATCAGGCTCTACAATCGCTGGAAAAATTATCGCGTTCAGGATATGAGCAGCAGATGGATGATATGTTGGTCCAAAAAGGCTTAATCTACCAGAAAATAGGTTCAAAAGATAAAGCCCAAAAAGCATTTACTCTGCTTGTGGATTCGTTTCCCGAAAGTGAATATGTTGCCCTCGCCCAACTGGAAATAAATAAGAACATTATTGTAAGATGAATCGCATAATTAAAACATCGTTTCCATTTATAATATTGCTGAATGTTGTTTTTGCATCATCCCGTGTTGTCTATACACGCCCAGGACTGATGATGCGTGTGCCGACATCAAGTATTCAAATGGCGCCCTATATTTTTAGAACTGGTTTCGGTGTGGAATTGCATAATTTTGATCCGGTTAATACAGCAAAAGGTGTTTATTTTGATATGGAACTGGGGCGCGGATTTGCCGCTGGATTTTCAGCGGTGCAGGGAGGAGACACCACATCTTTAGAATTATTGCCAGAATCACAATATGTACCCCAGATAGAATTTGGGTTTCATTTCCAGCAGAGACTTTTTACATATAACGACATATCCCTTTCGGCGGGCTTACAGGATGTTGTTTTTCAGAATAATCAGGATGTTGAGCAGATTTTAAGCTTAAACACAGATTTATTATCTTTTTTCCTGGTTTTGGCCAGTGAAAAAGATCTTGGGGATTATAAAATGAATACCTATATGGGCTTTGGGAGTGGTGGCCTGGGTCCCATGGACAGCATAAAAGTTGTAACCGATACAACACAGCAGGGCAATGGTGGTGTCTTTGTTGGTTTTCTATTAAAAACGCCCTATTTCGCAAGAACGGGCGGAATGGATATTGTGGGTGAATTCGACGGAACAGGTGTCAATGTGGGACTCCGCATCCCCCTTACCTCGGATTACCGCCTGAACCTAGGGTTCACCCACATAGAAAGATTGCCGGATTGGGAATCGCGCTATTGGCTGGGCCATCCGGCATTCTCCCTGGGTTTGGACATGGCTGTCCCGCGTCTTCCATCAGCGCGGGTTCCGGAAGTTGGTCCATCGGGTCGACCATTAGCACCGGGAATGCCCGTGCCGGAAGGCTATGAGACTGTTCCTATGTATAGGGACTCTACCATCGCCATGGCGGATTTTGCGGTCAGATCACTTCGGGACTCCATATCTATGATGGATAATGAAATGCGCAATCTCATGGTTCAACTATCAGCCATAGAGCAAGAAACAAAATTTCTTGATGACTCGCTTAAGGTGTTAAAATTAGATCAAAATGTTTCAGATAAGAACATGAATGAAGCTATGCGGCACTTATCCCGCAGTCTCCGCTATTTTTATGCCGGGGATTTCAGAGAATCTTTAAAAGAGGTAGATTTAGCATTGGAATTGCAGCCCGACCTAGCCCTTGCGTATGCTAGGCGGGGCTCTATATATTACAAACTTGGCGATGTGCAGCGAGCAACTATCAATTGGAACCTGGCTCTCCGTTTAGACCCAGAGTATGATGATGTGCGCAATATTTTGAAAGCGCTTCACGAAAATCGCCTGAAAACAGCTAGTCTGTTCGAGGAGTAGTTTTATGGATATTGCATTAATTATTGGTGTTATTCTTGGTATGAGTGCTATGATTGGCAGTATTGCCTATGCTCTTTTTGTAGAAGGTTCGGCAGGCGGATTCGGCGATTTTCTATCTGCACCAAGTTTTGGGATTGTTTTTGGAGGTATGATTGCATCTATTTTCGTAGCATTTCCCATGCCTCATGTTGTAGCGCTGGGGAAAGCTATTGGTGCTGTACTTAAACCTGCTGATGATAAAATGGGGCCATTAGTTGATGAAGCTGTCGATGTTGCAGACGTTGGCCGTAAGGGAGCTGCAGATCTAGAAAAAGCAGTGGACGGCATTGGGAATTATTTCTTTAAGGACGGTGTCCAAATGGTTGTTGATGGTTATTCCCTTGAAGAATTAACGGAGATTATGGAAACAAGAATTGAATACCGCGAAAAAAGAGAAGGTGTTCAAAAATCTATGTTAAAGTCTATGGGAGATCTGGCACCGGCCTGGGGCATGGTTGGGACACTGATTGGTCTGGTACTTATGTTAGCAGGATTTGGTGGTGAAGGCGGAGCAGACAACCTAGGCGGCGGTATGGCGGCAGCACTCATTACCACACTATATGGAGCTGTTTTTGCAAATTTATTTTTCTTACCTATGTCGGAGAAGATGGGCAATAAAACAACCGCGACATCAATGTCAGCCGCATTACTGGTTGAAGCAGCCAGATTGATTCATCAGCGTAAGCATCCACTGATAGTTCGTGAGAAACTGAACTCATTCATTCCGCCCGGAGAGTGGAAATCGGAGTAGTCTAAATGGCATCACCAGAGTTTAAAAAAGGATATAAAAAGGGTTTCGCTGCTGGCGCAGATTCTGTTGAGGAAGGCCTACCAGGCTGGTTTGGTACCTTTGCTGATATGATGACACTACTCTTTGCATTTTTTGTGCTTTTAGCAGCTATTTCAACTATGGATCCCGTGAAACTGCAGGAAATGGCAAACTCTGAAGGGAAATCACTCGGGAGTAAAATAAAAGCTTCCGGAAAAGCTGAATTAGAAGGAGAGTTTGAGCCTATAAAAAATCTGGCGGCAATGAAAAAAGAAATTGAAGAAACCATTGAAGAAATGAAAAAGGAAAATCCAAAAGGAGACCCTCCCATTGACATACAAACTAGCGCAAAGGGTTTGATCGTTAATATTAAGGGAGACTATGCGTTCCCTATAGGGAACGCATCAATGAAAGAAGAACTAAAAGGACTTTTAGATGAAGAAATAATACCAAAGATCGCGAATAGTCCTTTTCAGGTTGAGGTCGCAGGTCACTCTGACTCGGATAGGATGCCAAAGAAATGGAGAAAGAATTTTGCTACTAACTGGGAGCTTTCAGCTGCTCGCGGAGCCAGTGTTGTTAGATATATGATTGACAAAGGTATTCCGGCGCCAAGGCTTTTAGCTGCTGGATACGGCCCCTGGGCTCCAAAAGGTATCGATAGCGTTAGAAAGGCAAACCCAATGTGGAACCCCCTAACCTTAACCTGGAAAGATCCAGTGATAGCTAAAAAAACGGGTGTGGAAATGCCTACAGTATTAAGTCTAAATAAAACTGAAAAAATGAAATCTTTAAATAGAAGAATTCAGATAACTTTTTTAAATCCGCCACACCATGGTAAGGGGCGGTCAGCTACCAGTTACGAAGAATAATGAAATATTTTTTTAAAATGCGGAGTATACATATACCGAGGAGTTTCACATGAAAACAGGGTTTCAGAAACTTATAAAACAAACGGTGATCCTGTCGTTGTTAGGTTTTCTGCTTGGTCAGGGGTCTGGATATTTGGCGCAGAAACTTATGGTGGAGAACAATATCCGAGAGCGGGTCAAGGATGCACTTTCAAAGATCGTTGATAATAATAAATATGTGGTCAATGTGGATATAGACCTTGAGATTAGCGATGAGGTAGAGGAACAGATTACAATGTTAGCCCCACGTGAAAAAAAGGAGCCACCGCCACCCCCGCGTTCCCCCACATCCCAAGCAGAAAAGGAAGTAAAAGATCTTCAGAGAA
>DTUG01000104.1 GCA_012964275.1 Fidelibacterota bacterium
TCTATCAGTCAGAATGTTAGTAACCCAGGATATAGGAATACTGATTTCGATACTTTGGCAGATGCCTATCGAGAACAAAGCAGAGGATTACTGGATGGTGGTGTAGATATTTTACTGGTCGAAACAGTTTTCGATACCTTGAACTGTAAAGCGGCGCTTTTTGCGATTCAAGAACTTTTGTCTGAGCGAGACACATCAATTCCGGTGATGGTATCAGGAACGATCACTGATGCTAGCGGGCGCACGCTATCCGGTCAAACAGTGGAAGCGTTCTGGCATTCCATAAGACATGCGGATTTATTAGCGGTCGGACTGAACTGTGCCCTTGGTGCCGAACAGATCCGTCCGTGGCTGGATGAACTTTCAGCTGTAGCTGACATTAATACTTTTGTTTATCCCAACGCCGGCCTACCCAATGAATTCGGTGAATATGATGAAACACCGGAAAAAATGGCAGGGATTATCCGGGAATTTGCTGAAAGTGGATTAGTGAATATGGTAGGAGGTTGCTGTGGTACTACACCTGATCATATTCAAGCTCTTGTCGATGCAGTAAAACAGGTGTCATCGCGCCGGTTTCCGGATATTGAACCCTTTACAAAATTAAGTGGGCTGGAACCAGTCACAATACGTCCAGACAGTAATTTCATTAATGTGGGTGAACGTACCAATGTGACGGGGTCTGCCCGATTTCGCCGGTTTATTGCTGCGAATAATTATGAGGAAGCATTGTCTGTAGCACGGCAGCAAATTGAAAATGGTGCCCAGATTGTTGATGTAAATATGGATGAAGGAATGCTGGATTCGGAAGCAGCCATGGAAACCTTTCTACGGCTGATTGCTGCTGAACCAGACATTGCAAAAGTTCCAGTCATGGTTGACTCTTCCAAATGGACCGTGCTGGAAACTGGCTTAAAAAATCTGCAGGGGAAGGGTGTAGTTAACTCGATCTCTATGAAAGAAGGAGAGGATGAATTCATCCGGCAGGCCAAAATAATTCATCGCTATGGAGCGGCAGTGATCGTTATGGCCTTCGATGAGATCGGTCAGGCAGATAGTTTTGAACGAAAAGTGGAAATTTGTAAACGAGCATATGAAATACTGACCAACCAGGTTGGTTTTCCACCCGAAGATATCATTTTTGACCCAAATATATTTGCTGTTGCTACTGGCATTGAAGAACACAATGATTACGGCAAATCTTATATCGATGCAACTCGTATAATTAAAGAAACACTTCCAGGTGTCCATGTGAGCGGTGGTGTGAGCAACTTCTCTTTTTCTTTTCGAGGCAATGATGCAGTGAGAGAAGCAATGCACTCCTGTTTTCTTTACCATGCCGTTCAGGCTGGGATGGATATGGGCATCGTTAATCCGGGACAGTTAGCTGTTTATGATGATATTAATCCAAAACTTAAAAATAGAATCGAAGATGTGCTTTTCAACCGCCGGTCTGACAGCACAGAACGTCTCGTAGATATGGCTGAAGAATATGCCGGTGTAAAGAAAAAATCAGAAAAAGATCTTTCCTGGCGGAAAACGTCTGTAGAACAACGACTGAAGCACGCACTTGTCAAAGGAATCGTAGATTATATCGAAGAAGACACGGAGGAATCCCGTCTGAATTATGATCGGTCTATAGAGGTGATCGAAGGACCGCTCATGGATGGAATGAATGTGGTGGGCGATCTCTTCCAGTCTGGAAAAATGTTCCTGCCTCAGGTAGTCAAATCTGCCAGAGTGATGAAAAAATCCGTCGCCTATCTGGTGCCATTTATAGAACAGGAAAAGAATGAGTTGGGCCTTAAAGGACTATCAAATGGGAAAATCGTCATGGCCACCGTCAAAGGAGATGTTCATGATATAGGGAAGAATATTGTCGGTGTTGTTCTGGAGTGTAATGGCTATGATATAGTTGATCTGGGTGTTATGGTCCCAGCGGATAAAATATTATCCACTGCCCGGAAAGAAAAGGCCGATATTATTGGATTATCAGGACTGATTACCCCCAGCCTGGATGAAATGGTTCATGTTGCCCAGGAAATGGAGCGACTAGGGTTCCAAACACCCCTTCTCATCGGCGGTGCCACCACAAGCCGGAGGCACACAGCAGTAAAGATAGAAGAGCATTATTCCGGGGCAACCACTCATGTGATTGATGCCTCTCGCTGTGTGGGAGTAGTGGGGACATTATTGAATGATCAGAAGCAGGATGAATTCATTGCTCAAACTCGGGAAGACTATCTGCAGATCCGGGAATCTTATGCCTCAAGAAAAAAGGAAAAATCACTCCTTTCACTGGAAGCGGCTAGAAAACGGAAATTAAAAATCGATTGGGACGAGTATCAGCCGATGGAACCAAATTTGCAGGGTATTCAGGTTTTGGATAATTATCCACTGGCTGAATTAGTTGACTTTATAGACTGGTCACCTTTTTTCCATACATGGGAATTAAAAGGAAAATACCCGGAAATTCTGTCGAATGGGAAATATGGTGATGAACCAAAAATATTGTTTGACGATGCCCAGGTTTTACTGAATAAAATAGTTGGAGATCAACGGCTCACTGCCAAAGCTGTAGTGGGAATATTTCCCGCTGAATCAGTAGATGAAAATGTGACTCTAGGTCATGATACATTCCATTTCCCCCGCCAGTTAGTGGATAAAGGTGCTGGAAAAATAAATTATTCCCTGGCAGATTTTATTGCTCCCAGTAATGATTGGCTCGGATTGTTTGCGGTAACAGCTGGTCATGGCCTGGGTGATATTCTTAAAGAATTTGAGGCTGGGTATGATGATTACAGTGCGATCATGGCCAAAGCCCTGGCGGATCGTTTAGCAGAAGCATTTGCCGAAAATCTGCACCAGTTGGTCCGGGTAGAATACTGGGGGTACGCCAGTGATGAGAAATTAAGTATTGATACATTGATAAAAGAAAAATACCGGGGAATTCGCCCGGCTCCAGGGTACCCTGCCTGTCCGGACCATGGAGAAAAAGATACTATTTGGAAATTACTGGATGTGGAAAAGAATATCGGCATCACGCTCACTGAGACAAGGGCCATGTTTCCCGCTGCCTCGGTGTGTGGTTGGTATTTCAGCCATCCTGAATCATGTTACTTCAGCATTAAGAGTAATAAATAATCAATGGAACTTTCATTCATAAAGTAAAGAAATCAAATGCGTATCAGAGATAAGGTGAAACGACCAAGGCGGCCCGTTGTAGTCTATGAGATTCTTCCGCCCCGTGAAAAAGACGGCACACTCGATTCTTATGCTGAGATTATCAGTTCGCTCCTGTCCCAGACTCATATTGATGCCATAAATATCCCGGAAGTCCGAGATGAATACGGGCGGGGCGAGCGCCCGGTTAAAAGCCAGGCTCGTGCTGAGCCTAGGGAATTTGGACAGCTCCTGCAGGATATTGTTGGCATCGAAGCTATTGTGAACCGGGTAGTGGTGCATCAACCCATTGAAGAGGAAATGCGCTGGGTTGAAGAAACGTATAAAAAGTATGAGATTGAAAACCTGATCGTAGTGGGAGGAGAATCAAGCAAAATTGATTATCCTGGCCCCAGTGTGAATACAGCTTTAAGGGCTATAACTGGACAGATTAATACTGATGGCGGTGATATTTTTTGCGGCGGTATTTCCATTCCCAGCCGGGTAAAAGAATCAAAAAATATGATCAGGAAAGGCGAAAATGGCTCGGAATTTTTTACGACACAGGTTCTTTATGATTCATCCAAAATAACAAAAATGATCAGCCATTACCAGGTACGATGCAGGGAATTGAATACATTTCCCAGACGTTTGTTACTGAGCTTTGCACCCGTATCGTCTCAAAAGAATATAGAATTCCTGAAATGGCTAGGCGTAGAGATTCCCGAAGATACTGAAGCATGTTTAAAAGGAGATTCAGCAGCAATGATCGAACGGTCATTAGATGTGGCTGTAAAAGTACTCAATGAAACATTAGGCTATATTAAAGAAAATAATTTAGCCGTACCCATTGGTTTAAATGTAGAACACATCATGTCTTACAACTTCCAGGCTTCGGTAGAAATGCTTCAGGAATTGGCTCGTATTTACCGGGAATTTTGCATTAAAGCCGAAAATTATTAATGTTCGATCATCACATATTTATTTTTACCTTTCCGCCTGTTTTTTGCCGGAATTGATCTGTTTTGCAGGTATAACAACAGAGGAGCTCAAATTGTCCAAATATTTATTTACATCTGAATCAGTGACAGAAGGTCACCCGGACAAGGTCTGCGATGCCATATCCGATGCTATTCTGGATAATCTTTTATCACAGGATGAAGAATCCCATGTAGCCTGCGAGACCCTGGCCACCAATGGACTGGTGGTCGTTTCGGGAGAAATCCGCAGCAATGGAAATGTGGATGTTGAACGTGTGGTAAAAGATACATTGGCTGATATTGGTTATACAGATGATGCCCGGGGAATGGACAATGCTGCCGTTGAAGTGCGGGCCATTCTTAATGAACAGAGTCCGGAGATCGCCCAGGGAGTAGACGCTGAAGATGTATCGGAGCAGGGTGCTGGGGACCAAGGGCTCATGTTCGGTTTTGCCTGCAGGGAGACACCGGAGCTAATGCCGCTGCCGATTCAGATGGCACAGCGGCTAACGGAACGGCTGGCAACATTAAGAAAAAATAATGTAATGACCTGGCTGCGTCCGGATGGAAAATCCCAGGTGACCATTGAGTATGATGGTTATAAACCGACTAGGGTCACTAAAGTGGTGATTGCCACCCAGCATGACGATATGATAGATAAATATGGATCCGAAAGCGGCGAGTTGGAGTTTGTAAAAAAAGAAGTGATCAAACATGTGATCCTGCCAGTTTTGGAACAATACGATATACCCTATGAACAGGAGTTTATTGTCAATGGTACCGGACGTTTTGTTTATGGGGGTCCAGCCGCAGATACCGGGTTGACCGGTCGTAAGATTATTGTTGATACCTACGGCGGTTATGCTTTACATGGAGGTGGTTCCTTCTCTGGTAAAGATCCATCCAAAGTAGATCGATCTGCCACCTACATGGCACGCTACATCGCCAAGAATGTAGTGGCAGCGGATCTGGCTGAGCGGTGTGAGGTCCAGTTGTCCTACAGTATAGGTGTGGCGGAGCCAACATCATTTTATGTGCGCACGCTCGATACAGGTACTCTGAGCGATGAAAAATTAACCGCACTCTGCAGGAAAGTATTCCCCCTGCGGCCCGGCGAAATAGTGAAACATCTGGATCTGAAAAAACCCCGTTATTATCCTACAGCTGCCTATGGGCATTTTGGGCGGGAAGATGAGAATTTCACTTGGGAAAAAACTGATATGGTGGATATATTGCGCTCCGCCACATAATAAAGGAGATTTTTATGTCTGAAACAGTCACCCAACCAATCGTTGAAAATTTACCCCGAAAAGTAAAGAACATGGATCTGGCGGAAGATGGCCGTAAAGCTATTGGTATCGCCGAAAAAGAAATGCCGGGCCTTATGTCCACCCGGCAGAAATACGGTCCAAAAAAGCCTTTACAAGGGAAAAAGGTGACCGGATCACTGCATATGACAGTTGAAACAGCTGTTTTAATTGAGACACTGGCGGAGTTAGGTGCGGATGTACGCTGGGCCAGTTGTAATATTTTTTCAACCCAGGACCATGCCGCGGCGGCTATCGCGGATACTGGGGTGCCGGTGTTTGCCTGGAAAGGAGAAACATTGCCTGAATACTGGTGGTGCACTCTGCAGGCATTGACCTATCCTGACGGATCCGGACCGGACCTCATCGTGGATGATGGCGGGGATGCAACCCTGCTGGTACATAAGGGATATGAGCTTGAAGAATATTTTGAAAAAAATGGCTCAGCGCCTGAAATAACAACCACGGTGGAAGAAGAGCGGGTCATTGAAGAATTGCTTCGTGTTGTCCTGGAAAAAAATCCCCACCACTGGCATGGGGTGGTCAAAAATATCATCGGTGTGTCAGAGGAAACTACTACAGGTGTTCACCGGCTGATGCAGATGGAGAAGGACGGACACCTCCTGTTTCCCGCTTATAATGTGAACGATTCTGTCACGAAGTCAAAGTTTGACAACATCTACGGTTGCAGGGAATCCCTGGTGGATGGACTTAAACGTGCTTTGGATGTGATGGTAGCTGGTAAAACAGTTATGATCTGCGGATATGGCGATGTGGGCCGCGGCTGTGCCCAATCCATGCGCGGGTACGGCGCCCGGGTGCTGGTGACAGAGATCGATCCCATTTGTGCCCTCCAGGCAGCCATGGAAGGTTTTGAAGTGACCACTGTGGAAGATGCTCTAAATGAAGCTCATATTTTTGTCACAGCCACGGGAAACCGGGATGTGATTATCAAGAGGCATATGTATGGCATGCGAGACCAGGCTATTATATGCAATATTGGCCATTTTGATAATGAGATCCAGGTAAACCCACTGAATGAAGACATATTGGTAAAAAAGGAGGTTATTAAACCTCAGGTCGACCGCTATACCTTTCCAGATGGTCACCAGGTGTTCGTACTGGCCGAAGGCCGGCTGGTGAACCTGGGGTGTGCCACGGGACATCCCAGCTTTGTTATGTCCAATTCCTTTACTAACCAGGTGATGGCTCAGATCGCATTGGCCACGGATAGACCAGACCTGGGTGTGTATATGCTTCCCAAGGAGCTTGATGAAGAAGTTGCCCGACTGCACCTGAACCATTTAGGGGCAGCGTTGACCGAGCTAACGGACGAGCAAGCTGATTATATTGGTGTCTCTAAGGAAGGCCCCTACAAGCCCGATCACTACAGATATTGATATAACATCAATAAAAACAATAAGAAACCCCGCATTTTTATGCGGGGTTTTTTCGTTTGGCATCTCCAACCTGAAACCCACAAATTCAAGCGCGGAAGTCCAATTAACTTGACACAGTTTTGAAGGTAAATCTGAGCAGTTCCACCCGTTGCTGGAAAACGGGATTAATACAAGTACTGGGAGTCATATTTCTCCTCACAGCGCCGGGGTGCGACTTTGATATTCCGGAGAAATTTGAGATGCCTACCTGGTTCATTGATATCAAGATGCCTCTTGTACAGCAAAGGTATGAGATGGCAGATATCACTGATTCAACTAATGGAATATTTTTTACCGAAGATTCATTGGGTTTCCAAATCGTCCTGGAAGGATCCATGGATCCGACAGTGCTACCCGACCTTCCAGTAATTCCGATTAATCTCGATATATCTATTGCTGCTCCAGACCCTGAACTTGATGGCATTGATCTATCACTTGGAGTACCGCCAATTAATATACCAATTTCAATACTAATTGCTCCCAATCCTAATCTTTCAGATGATTTACAACTTCAATTACCCGATACAGCAGATATAACCATAGATACAACAGTTTATCTAGGATTCCCTGGCGACCCTATTTTTGATGAATATGGAAACCTACAAATGATTGATACAACATTAATACTATCTAATTGGACACCCTTTGGTTTTCCAACGGAATCTGTTAGACATACTTCTGGTAAATATTATAACCAAATTGTGGTAGCTGCTTTTAATCAAATTTTGGCTCTTATAGGCGACTCATTAAATCAGGTTATCTCTTTAGGTTTAGACACCCTTGATGTGTCCTCAATGGCACCGTTTCTTGCAAGCATTGATACCCTGATCATATCTAGCTCTGATTCAAATTATTACCTGACCAGTTTTAAGAATAGTATGCCCACCAGCCTCACCGATGTATTCTCCTACTTGGTTACTGGTAATTCAGATCCATTAACAGATACCTTGGCCAACCACTCAAATATGCCAACCGTTGCACCTGGCACAACGTATGAAGAATCAACCATTCTTTCAGGCAAGGGCATAACAAATTATTTAAATCTCAGCACGAATTTCGCTTTGGAGTCTGCGCCGGAATTGGAATCAGAGGGAGACACGATTGTTACTATACCGCCGGGGTCTCTGTATGTCGATTTTACGATTAAGTTCCGGATAGAAGATTTCGATAGTCTGGATGTAACAACTTCTTATTATTCATTAACTGATCAAGTTGACATTGATACCATGTCGTTCGATGTCGATATGGAAGACCAGGGTATAAGTAAAATGGAGTTATTTCAAGCTATTTTAGATTCACAAGACAATGTTGGTTTCTCCCAGAATAAATTGTCTATCACCAATCTGGAAAGTAGCCTTCCATTCGATATGGAATTTTTAATGGATTTTAAGAATTTTTATCCCCGTGAAGTAAGAATCGACACTGTATTAAGAAAGGGTGAACCGCATAACTATATTTTTCTTCTGGGGGGAGATACGTTGCGTGCGTCAGATCCTGATACACCCCTTTCACAGCTGGAACTGGACCTGGATATAGCACTGCCGGCACAGCAAGCCACATTACCACTTGATGGATCATCTCTGGGAAACTTTACCATGGATATGAAGATGGAAGCACTAAAATTCAGTTCCCTGGAAGCTTATATGTTTATGGAAATGCCGTCGTCACCAACGCAGCAGGAGTTGCCGGGGGGCCTGACTGGCGCCATACCTTATTTGGCAAATTTTGAGATCATCATGAAAAGCCAGATCAGACTTCCGATTTTGATGAATATGGATTTTACTGCTACGAATTCACTAGGTGAAGTAATGACACTTCCAGTAGTAGTGGATACAATCGGTTTCCCATCATCCGGTCTGCCGGAAGATACTTCAATGACCATAATTGGATTAAGCCGTGAAGGAACAAAGATCACTATTTATGAGACTCTGGATGATTCATTGCCGTCATATGAAAAGCTAACCGGATGCGATACCTGTGCAACGATTATAGATATTCTAGGATTCAATCCAGTTACACTTGATATTATACCTACGGTGAGAGTTCATGGGCGTGGAATTATTGAAGGCGGCAAATCGATCCAAGGTGGTTTCAAGGTTACTATGCCGCTGGCATTAATCCTTGAGCCGATGACCTTTCCTGGAGGTACACCAACCGTCCTTGAAGAAATGGATCATAATACCAGAAATAAAATTCGCAGTTCCTTAATCCATTCAGAAATGGTTTTTGATATTACCAATAATTTCCCGTTTGCATCTAAACTTGCGGTTCTATTATCAAATTTAGAATCTTTCCCAATAGATACAACGTTGGAAGCACTGTCAACTTTCACTCATGAATTAGATTCACTTGGATTATCTACTGCTGATAGTGTATACATAATTCGGAATTGTTCAGAATTATCACCTGATGGGGGCAATATTTATATATTTAATGTTATGACTGATTTTAGCGAGTGTATCGATGGAATGCCGTACCTGATAGGTTACAATGAATCGGGTCTTGATACAGCGATCAGCTATGTAGATACCCTTTTCAAGTTCATTCTTCCGGATCCCAGCCAGCTTTATACTGATGATTCTACAAACCAGGACGACTTTTTTGTTTACAGTGACTCACTGCCAGCGGGGATGATTGCAGAGCCGGGTTATGCGAACTATGCCAGCCCCATGACCACTGAAAGAATTCGCCTAATAACTGATCCAGGCAACCATTACGTTATGCCCTGGTTTCATTTAAATGGGACAAACGGTGAAGGGATTTTTCTTTCAATTCAAGACTACCTGGAAGTGGGGTCTTTTATCACGTTCAGGGTTAGCAGTACGGGAATGTTTGCTCCAGCAAACCCCGAACTAGTGATCACCTGGCCCAATGGAAGTGAAATATTGTATACGGATCAAAGCTATACCATTAAATGGCAGACATATGGAGACATTGGAAATATAAACCTAGATTATTCCATTGATCCAGACAGCACTATCAGTGCGGAGAATGATTGGCACTGGGGGGGTGACGATGGTGGTATAATAGCAGAAGATATTTCCAATATGGGTACCTTCGATTGGGATATTTCCGGGTTGCCAGTGACAGATTCACTGCGCATCCGGATCACCAGTGTAGATAAGGTAGTTCTTAATCTCGAGACAGATAAAATGCAGATAGCCAGGGATATGAATGGCTGGTATCTGAAAGTTCGCAATCCCAGTACTGTCACGTCTACTACCACAAATCCGATATTTATTAATCCATACAGTAGAAAATGGAACAGAGAATAATAATGATGAGAACCATTCTAATACTGGTTGCATATATGACACTCCTGCCTGGTCAGACCAAGAGGGATCCCCGGGTTGTCGGTATGGCCGGTGCCTACACCACTATTGCTAATGGTATCTTTTGTGTGGGCTATAATCCCGCACTTATTACCCGTGCCCATGATAAACCTTTTATGATGCAGTTATACCAATCCGATAGAGGAATTCTGGGGAATTTTCTATCCATTGAGAATGTGGCGAAATACAGCGGTGACACTTTGAATACAAAAGAAAAAGATGAGCTGTTCGAAAATTTTGAAGATGGAAATGGATTGTCCTTTTTCCAAGACCGGCATTTGCCAATACCGTTCATTAATTACTCCAAGGGTAATTTAGCTTATACCAGTAATATGGTATTTTTGAGCAATTTTAAGATTCCTATTGGATTGCTGGAACTGATCTTTTATGGCAATGGCGGCAAGCCGGATCTGGACATGACCATGAACCTTGAGATCCTGGGATTGAATGAATTCGGTTTCACTTTTGGGATACCATTTCGAACACTCTCTATAGGTGTCACGCTGAAATATCTTCAAGGGATGTTCTATATAGGTATTGACCCTGACTCCAGCCAGGCTAACCTGGTTACCGCAGATGAAGGCTTATATGGCAGTGGAAAATATTTCATCAGGCAGGGCATTGGGGGCAAAGGATTAGGCCTGGATCTGGGTATTGTTACAAAAGAGATCAATGACTGGACATTCGGTATGTCCATGATAAATATTTTAGGAACGATTGAGTGGAACAAACCATCGGGCATGAAAGAATTTCTCAAGGAATATCCCGATCTGTTCAGTGGCTTTTATCCATTCACCTGGGGGGATTCCACTGTTGCGGATGATGAAGCGATTCTATACACCTATACCATCGATACCCTAAGAATGGATAACCTTGGCCAGGATTCGCTTTTTACCAATAATACAGTTTTTATTAAAGATACCGTCGCGGGGGGAAAACCGAGGATCTTTGAAACCCGGTATCCGGCCCTGTTCCGGTTCGGCATATCCAAGCGTGCGCCAACTTATCTCATTGCTTCTGACCTGGTGGCCGGTTTCCAGGATAAGTATTACGCCCGGGCAAAGTGGCGCTGGTCTATCGGCGTGGAGTGGACCAAAATGGAATCCCTGCCCCTGCGCATGGGTTATTCCTGGGCCGGGGGAGACCTGAAAGAACTGGCCATGGGTATGGGTTTTCATAAAGGGCCCATTATTTTTGATGTGGGATTTGCTTTTCGCAATGGCACCTGGCTGCATACCATGAAAGGATTCAATTTTTCCACAGGACTTACCATCACATCATTTGGCGGGTGGAAATCAGAAACAGAGAAAGCCGAGAGCACGAAAGGACTTCGCGGACTGTTTAATCGCTTCAAAAAGACAAAGAAAAAGAAAAAAACGACAGAAGAAGGTGGAACCGCAGAACCTATTTCCGAGCCCGTAACAGAAGAATAATTCCGCCCAGCATAAATACCACATTGCCTATCCATGCTGATACCAGCGGTGTCACCTGGCCCTTGAACCCCAGAGACTGACCGAATTTGATAAATGCGTAGTAGGAGAATATGACAAAAACACTCATACCCGCTCCAAAAGATAAACTGCTTCGCTCTCGAAATACCACCAGTGGGATCCCGAAAAGCACGACGATGAGATTTGTAAAAGGGAAAGAAACTTTCATATAGCGGGTAACTTCCCAGCGTACGGTCTTGACCCCATTATCTTTCAACTCACTGATCCGGGCTGTCAGTTCATAGTAATCCAGTTCGTCCGGCGAACGGGCTTGATGATTGATATCTTCCGGAATGAACTGCAGGTCAAGCAGGGTATCGCCTTCAGAAAAGACCACATGGTCTTCTACACCACCGGCAAAATCACGGATAGAATAGTTTGAAATTCTCCATTTACCGGAGTCGGCTTCCCAAAAAATATTTTTCGCATCAATCCGTTTTTTCAGTACCCCGGTGCCCAGGTCAACCCAGGTCAATATATTACCGGACATCTTTTTTATTCGGTATTTTTCCAGACCGATGTGGATGGTGGTATTTTTCTGGAGGAAAATGTATTTCAACGTATTCTTGAGTTTATGGCGGGATCGTCGCTTGATATAATCCCGGTCGATCTCATAGCGGTTCTCATTACCCCAGGAAACGAGCTGATTGTCCAGGACAAAGGAAAGCAGGCTCACCACAACACCGGTGAGCAGCAGGGGCCAGGCCAGGCGATAGAGGCTGATCCCTGATGATTTCATCGCTGTCCATTCATTCCGTTTGACCATCAAACCAATACTGAATACGGTAGCGATGAGCATGGACATGGGCAGAGCAATACTTACAAACCAGGGTATGGAATACAGGTAATACTTAGAAACGATACCTCCAGGTACTTTGTTATCCATGAAGCGGTCCAGATTCTCGATAAGATCCACGATGAGAAAGACCGTTACAAATCCCAGTATAGCGATCCCCAGGATGGTCAGGAACTGCCGTTCCACGTATTTATCGATCTGTCTCATGGTTATGCTATCTTCTCCAGATGGTGTAATCTAAACTCAATGAAAAATACTGCCCAATCTATAAATAAAGGTGAGATAAGCTGGAATGGTATATCGGTTTGGATACTGGATAACAGACATCTAATTTACTGGTTATGCTGGGACTAAATCAGTTTGGCATCATCCTGGTGTTTCTGCTACCGGGCCTTGTGCTGGGGAGCACAGGCGAACCGGGATCCGCAGTTGATCCATCCTGGGTATCAATCCTCCCGCCCCTCGTAGCCATTGCCTTGGCCCTGGTCACCCGACAGGCCCACCTGGCTCTTTTCGTAGGCGTGTGGCTGGGTGCCGTCATGCTTAATGGCGGTATCATAAGCGGTCTGACCACGACCCTGGATACCTATATTGTGGAATCCATTACGGATAAAGGTCATGCTTCCATCCTGGTATTTACACTGGCTTTTGGCGGATTGATCGGCGTTATCTCTGCCAATGGAGGAATGAAAGGAA
>DTUG01000105.1 GCA_012964275.1 Fidelibacterota bacterium
CCCCGGTTCTGGGGCTTTTTTTGTTCACTAATAAGCATTTATTCCATATTAGCAGCATATTCACCCTTCGTAGCCAAGGCATTGAGCCTGGCCCGTTTATAAAAAGCGTCCTGGGCTGCAGGTACATTATCACTGCTGCCTCCCCAGGCCTTCAGCGCCGGCGCCTGGAGAGCCCGGCCGTAGGAATAGGTCAGGTTCCAGGGACCTCCGCCATTCAGCAGCTGGTTCATGGCATTCAGGTGAGCAGAAGCTTTTTCATCGGTCTGGCCCCCGGACAAAAAGGCAATCCCGGGAACGGCAGACGGTACGGCCCGGCTCAGGCAGGTAACGGTCATTTCCGCCACTTCATCCACGCTGGCCTGAGCAGTACACTCATACCCGGAGAGCACCATATTGGGCTTTAAAACCATCCCTTCATAGGTCACTCCCTGGGCATACAGTTCATAAAACGTGGTATGGAGCACTTCTTCGGTTATGACAAAACTGTCTTCAATGGTGTGGATACCGTCCATCAGGATCTCCGGTTCTACAATAGGCACCAGGCCGTGTTCCTGGCAAATGGCTGCGTACCGGGCGAGGGCATGGGCATTGGCGGAAACGCACTCGCTGCTGGGTGCATCATCAGAAATAGTGAGCACCGCCCGCCACTTGGCAAACCTGGCACCTAAATCATAGTACTCCTTCAGCCTGTCTGCCAATCCATCCAGACCTTCGGTTACCTTTTCCCCATCAGTACCGGCCAGCGGGTGTGCCCCTTTATCCACCTTGATCCCCGGGATCACGCCCAGGCTGGTGAGATGATCGGGGATTGGGACTCCATCTTTTAAGGTCGATTGCCGGATTGTTTCATCAAAGAGTATGACCCCGCTGATAAATTCTTCCATTCCGGGGGTAGTGAACAGCATATCCCGGTAAGCATTTCTGTTCTCTGCCGTGCTTTCCACCCCAATAGAATCAAACCGTTTTGTGCAGGTGGGGGTACTTTCATCCGCCGCCAGTATCCCTCTTCCCTTTTCCACCATGGCGTTTGCAATATCCGTTAAACTATCCCAACTCATTTATATTCTCCATTTTCATTCTTTATAGTTGTCCAATATCATTCAGCATAGCCTGGAACCAGTCGGCTGAATGGTCAAATTGTTTCCCGCCCTGGATGCGGTCAAGGTCTATTAAACCCAGTTTTCCACTATCTTCTTCATCCAGGCCAACCAGGCCGCTTTTTCCTTCAAGCGCTGATTCCGCTGCCATAGATGCGGAGCGCCCGATTAGGTCCAGGTCTCGCTTACCGGGCCTGGCGGAGCGGGCAAAATAACCGCTCTTCTGCACCAGAACCTTTTCAGCATCCAAATAACTGGCAAACTGCTTCGCGAACCACTGCCCCGGATTGATCTCATCCAATCGCACATGGCCAAAGGCATCCCTCGGTACATCTTCTTCCTGGGCTTCCATTTCCCGCACAAGGGTATCCAATCCGGCACCTTCGCTCAGGAAAATATTGACCCCGTCTTTTTGATCCATTCGCTTGCGCAAGCGTTGAGCTTCACTTTGAAAATCCCAGTCCAATTCCTGGATATAGACAGCATCCACATCCCAGCGATCCCTGGAGACTAACAATTCAGGAAGGAAAGTTATATCATCAAGCCTTTTACGATATTCGCAGGCTGTGGCTGCCGTGAGCCAGCCGCTGTGCCGGCCCATCACTTCATGAATAATCAGCTGCCGTGTGCTGGTGGTATTCTCGTTAGCAATATTTTCAAAAAATATAGCTCCCTGCTCTGCCGCGGTCCAGGCTCCCAGGGTCTGCTGGACGGGAATAACGTCATTATCCACTGTTTTAGGCAGCCCTACAACCGTCAGAGCATGGCCGGACTTCTCCAGATGAGTAAGTAAAGCTGCAGCCATGGTATTGGTGTCGTCACCACCGATGGTATGGAGAATATTCACGCCGTCTTTTATCAGCTGATCTGCAGCCACATCCATAGGATCTTCCCCATCATTGATATATCCTTTACTGATGCAGTCATCCTTATTGGTCAGTTTTACCCGGCTGCTGCCAATAGGGCTCCCGCCAAACTGATAAAGAATTTCAGCATCGTCCTTAACTTCTGCCGGGAAGGATAACGATTTGCCAAGGAGCAGGCCCCGGTAACCATGCATATAGCCCATAAGCTCCGCATCCGGGGAAAGATCATTGTATCGTTGTACCAGTGCGCCAATGGACGCTGAGAGGCAGGGAGCGATGCCGCCGGCAGTTAAAAAAGCAATTTTCAATTGATTGAAATCCTATAAGAATTGTGCGCGGAACCTATTAATTTTTCCGAGTACATGTCGAAGGTAAAATGAGTACTGTCCTCTGGAAACCCAGCCCTGATGACCTGATTAATTCACAAATATCGATTTTCAAGGACAAAGTAAACTCTGCCTTTGGCCTGGAACTGGCATCCTACCCGGAATTATATGAATGGTCCGTCAAAAACATACCGGAATTCTGGGCACAGGTCTGGCAATTCACAGATATTATTCATTCAAACTCTTTTGATTCAGTCGTAGATGATTCAACCAGAATGCCCGGTGCCAAATGGTTTACTGGTGCCAGGCTGAATTTTGCTGAAAACCTTCTGCGGTTCCGGGATGACCGACCTGCAATCCATTTTCAGGGTGAAGGGCAGCCGCTTCGTACCTTGACCTACAAAGAATTATTTCATGAAGTAGAAAAACTTGCCCACGCCCTGCGGACGTTTGGGATCCGGGAAGGTGATCGGGTTGCCGGGTTCATGCCCAATATGCCGGAAACTGTGATCGCGATGCTGGCGGCTGCATCTATAGGGGCAGTCTGGAGTTCATCATCGCCGGATTTCGGGATCAAAGGCGTCTTAGATCGTTTTTCCCAGATTGAACCGCGCATTATTTTTTCCGCTAACGGTTACTACTACAATGGGAAAGAATTTGATTCTCTGGAAAAACTTCAGGGTATTCTAGCAGACCTACCCAGCATTGAACAAATAGTGGTGGTCCCGTATCTCAGTCGCAATATTGATCTATCGGGAATTAGCAATGCGGTCCTTTATTCTGATTTTGTATCGGATGACCCTGATCCGCTAACCTTCGCCCAGCTATCTTTCGACCATCCGCTTTACATCATGTATTCTTCCGGAACCACTGGCCTGCCTAAATCTATTGTCCACGGCAGCGGCGGCACACTGATCCAGCACTTAAAGGAACTGCGGCTCCATTTGAACCTGACTCCGGACGATACCATTTTCTACTTTACCACCTGTGGATGGATGATGTGGAACTGGCTGGTTTCATCACTGTCTGTTGGGGCTACAGTGGTTTTTTATGATGGGTCACCACTTTATCCAGATTCAGGGGCCATGTGGAAAATGGCTCAGGATCTGGGTATTACTGTCTTTGGAACAAGTGCCAAATTTATTGATACCTGCAATGCTGCCAACCTGAAACCAAGCCAGGATTACGATCTCTCAAACCTACGAGCGATCCTGTCTACGGGGTCTCCACTGGTTGAAGAAAACTTTGATTACGTATATCAGAATATAAAAGACGATCTGCTTTTGGCTTCCATCTCTGGTGGCACTGATTTGATCTCCTGTTTTGCCTTGGGCAATCCCACCTTGCCTGTAATCCGCGGTGAACTCCAGTGCCGAGGCCTAGGCATGGATGTTCAATCTTATAACCAGCATGGGGCATCTATTACTAACGAAAAAGGAGAACTGGTCTGCACCGCAGCTTTCCCTTCCATGCCGATCTATTTCTGGAATGATCCGGATGGTTCAAAATACCAGAAGGCTTATTTTGATACCTTCCCCGGTATCTGGCATCATGGGGATTACATCGAGATCAATGACCATGGTGGTGTAAAGATCTACGGTCGCAGTGATGCTACCCTGAACCCCGGCGGTGTACGGATCGGTACAGCAGAGATATACAGGGTAGTGGAAGCCTATCAGGAAGTAGAAGACAGCCTTGTCATCGGACAGGAATGGAACGATGACCAGCGGGTGATCCTTTTTCTTAAAATGTCCAGCGGACACAATCTCAATGATGATCTGGTTGCCAAAATAAAAAAAGCCATACGCACCCAATGCTCACCACGGCATGTTCCAGCGATTATTCTGGAAACACCGGCCATTCCTTACACCATCAATGGAAAAAAAGTCGAAATAGCTGTCCGTAAAATCATTGTCGGGTCAACTGTCACTAATCAGGACGCCCTGGCAAACCCGGAGTCACTTGACTTCTACCGTGATCTACCGGACCTGCAATTATCATAAATATCATTTATAGCTAAAAAGTACAGCATGATCATTCGATCACTTCCCTTGTTTACTGGTTCATTTTTTCAACGAAATACAAAATAAAATAATTATTTTTTCTTTAATCATAATTAAATAATTTTCTTCCGGCGGTGTTAATGCATCCCCCGGATCTCCTTTCTTTTCGGGGGTCGCGATCAACTAACGCCGCCATTTTTTTGGAACTCCTTTGTTTGCCCACCCGTACAAGACTACAGTTGATCGCAATTAAGAAAGGAGATCCAACATGGAAAAAAAAGATAAACACCAATCAGCGCTCGTGGCTACAACTCTGTTGCTGGGATGCATTTTTGCAGTTTCCGTTGTTATTCACAACATCGACTCATCAGCGGATACAGATATTGTTGAAAAAACATATGCCGGCACCCAACCCGAAGCAGAACAGTCTTTAGAAGCAGCGATTATTACACAATCGGCTCTAATGAATGAAATATCGGAAAAGAATCTATTGACCGAGAATATGAATATTGAATCAGTGGAAATAACATCAGGTATTTTCGCAGATGCTTTCAAGCAGGCACGTATGCTGCTCGGACCCGGCAATACATTCGTTTGGAACGGAATGGTTTTCACCACAAATCTTGCCGATGAAGATTCCATCCCGATAGAGCGATATGACCCAGGAACTGCTGAGATTGACCTGGCTTCTGAATTGCCAATAAAAGAACCAACACTCTCGCACGTGATTGAAACTACGCCGTAAAAAGAAAAGCCCCCCGCTACAAGCGGGGGGCTTTTTATTCATCATAATCCTGGTATCTCTGGCGGGCTTTCATGAATGCGAACAGAAGTAAAATTATAAATATAATCCCGATGCTCATTGTTTAGCCGATCTGGACCAGGCCAGTGATCCATAGCGATCATTTATGACAACAATACCGTCCATATCACGGTTGGAGCCTAAATATGCCGTTGGTTGCTCATATTTATTGAAGGTTTGTACATAACCGTTGCGATCTGCACCCGTACCCAGGTAAAGCGTGCGTTTCTGATCCTGGTTATATGCAGAAATAAAGCCGCCGTGCCCATCATCCATAACCGTGATAGAATTCACAACAATATCGCCAAGGTTCCTTTGTTGATCGGCCCCTGTCAGGACAAAAAACAGTGTGGTTCCAAGAATACCTACCAATAGACTTTTACTATCAATTTTGTTCATAATATATCTCCTTTATAATTCCAAATCTATTCTGCCTTATCCAGCTTTTCTATCAAATCACCCATTTTATTAATGGACGGATCCCTGCCCAGATTACTCTTACCAAATTCAGCATGCCACATTTTTCGGGCATAAAGTACACGAGCAATCAAAATTCCGGTATAAAAAAATAAAAGCAACAGGAATCCAACCACATAAACAGTTTCATTGCGATCAATAAAGATTAACATAATTAAGAGTATCAGCGGCATAAACCTGATGATTTTTTGGATGCTTTTTTCAATTATTGGATTCATTTTAGCATCCCTTCGACAAATTTCAGCATTCTTCGTTGTTTGGATAGCCACCCCAAGCGTGTTTCGATATTGATGTAGCGAATATCATCGCGCAATGCCGCCCATGAAAGAGAACCATCATCCTTAGTTGGCAACTGATCCTGGAGAACAAGATTATAGGGGCCCATTTCCAATTTTCTATAATCCGATTCCTGTGTACAGATAATGAAATCTCTTGGATTTTGACCGCGTTTGATCGATGATAACCGGCTTTTACTCAGTTCCTCTTTTATATTGTACCCCCGAAAATTATTGTGCAATGCAATAAGCAACCCTCTATTTTCCGGAAACAGCTCCACGAGAAAATAATCCCGTTCATAATCCAGGTTGTCCAAAGCAGTCTTGAAAACTCTAGCATTCCACCCCGACTTAAATTTCCTTAATGCAGCCCTTGAACCCTCCCGGGAAAAAATGCGGTTAGGGTCTATCTTCGTAGATTCAAAAGGTACTTCACGTTCATCACACTTGATAAAAAAAGCCTTGCCGGAAAACGATTTAATATGATCTTCCAGAATCATTTTTGCGGTCTGTTCATCGCCATGAAGCCAGATATATCGATTATCTGATACACCGTTTTCAATGACATCAAATGGAATTCCGGCAAAAGAAATCGATGTTGAAGTCACAGTGGGTGTCCCCCGGTCAGTTGCGAACAGCACTGTTAAAATAACCAATAACTTTGCAGTTTTATTTAACAAAGATAGCTTTGCGGGTTTGCTCATTTTCAGCGGACCATAAATGAATGAAATATAATCCAGTTGAGTGGTTCGTTGCATTCCAATGGAAATAATGTGATCCAGAATTAAGTTGACCATTGAAAATTACTTCAACCGTCCGTCCCTGTATATCAAAAACCTTTAATACAACTTCTGTATCATTATGTAAGCTAACCTTAAACCGTGTTTTTGGGTTAAACGGGTTTGGATAATTCTGATGGAGTAAGTTTCTTTCTGGAATTACTGGTGGATCCGATCCTATTTCCAAGGTATGACAATTTTCCAGATTCCAGCCGTTTTCCGGAAAGATATCTTCTGGGAAATCAGGAGGACAAATCTCAAATTGATTATGATGGGCAAATAGGGGCACCCAGTTTACTGTATCTGCTGGCGGTTGACGGAATAATTCCATCCCAAAATCGGCATAGTTATTATAAAAGGCATTGCCCAAAGTCAAAGACCCGCCAACTATCGGCCAGGATGTCGAATCCACGTAAATCCCGCCGCCGAAGTAACAGATGCAATCGCACATACCGGTCACATCATTATTAAAGATTTGATTGCCAAATAAGTATGGATAAGACTCATTTAAAATGGCGATTCCTCCGCCTTCGCCTCCACAACTACCGGCATGATTGTTTTGAATAATATTTCGATCAAGAGTTGGATCTGCATGATCAATTAAAACTCCACCCCCTGTTTGTTCTGCGTATCCATTTTCGATGGTCAATCCCAGCAATATTGCAGACTGATCCTGCCCATCTGCAATAGTCACAACAGTACCTGCTGTATCACCATCTAAAACTGTTTCACCAATAAACAAGGGATCAAACTCAGAAAAAAACAAGGCTGCCACCGTAATATTTTTATCTAAGAAATCAATTCTTTCTCTGTAGGTCCCAGGGCTGATTAAAATGATATCTCCATCGTCTGCCCATTCGATAGCCCCCTGGATCGATAATGTATCTTCCGGTACCCTGAAAATTGCAGGACCATTCTCTGCGCGCAGGTCAAGAATATAATTGATCAAATATGAGTAATCATCTGGATCGTCTGGAAGGTATGGCGTGATATTGAAAGAATTAACCAATTCACCATCTCGATTGAAAAAATAAGTGCTCCTTTGAACAGCATCATAATCTGTCCAAACGGGGTATCCATCTGCTTCCGAATCTTCAACCCAGGGCAATATTCTGCCATCAACCATTCCTGGGAGATCATCATTGTAGGTATCCTTCCCAACACCAATAATTGATACATCATTTACACCCATGGATTGTAAATCAAGAAATATGTCATTTAAGAAACCGAACCGGCTTCGACATGTGCCTCAGTACTCATGTCCGAAAAAAACGATACAGATTTGTCCAAGATAATCAGATGGCCCAACCAATTGGCCGTAGGTATCCGAGTTAGGATTCAGGTCTTCCAGTGAAAAATCGCCTTGACCAAAACTAACCGATCCAACAAACATGGTGATAACTAGTGATAACCGCCAAAGCATTTATTTTACCAGGGTAACTCTTCGCCCTTGAAATTATAAAACTTCCCTGTATCAGACATGGATAACTGGTCAAGTATATGCATCATTCCGTTAACGGATTTCTTCGTTGAAACCGGTGCAATCAGTGAGCCCATTCGCGTGCGAACCCATCCCGGATGGAAAGCAAACACTGAAATATTTTTCCTGCGCAGATCCTGACTCATGGATTTCACCGCCATGTTCAGCGCAGCCTTGCTCATACGATAGCTGTAATAACCACCGCTGCTGTTATCAGTAATTGAACCCATGAGAGATGAAATATTTACAATTTTACAGCCACTTTTGAGCATAGGTAAAAGAGTCTGTACCAGCATCACCGGGCTTGCGGAATTCACCTTGAATGCCTGAACCATATCATCCTGTGATACTTTGTCAATGCCAACTCGATCCGTCATTACACCTGCATTATTGATCAGACAGTGCAATTTTACATTTTGTTCCCGCAGTTGATTTTCCATCGCTATAACCTGGTCTGATTGGGATACATCCAACTCTATAACATTCTCGTATGAAATAATACCTATTAATTCCCCTGCATTACTGATAGAACGGCTCGTCGCCCAAACCTTCCAACCTTCAGCATGAAACTGTTTCGCAAATTCCAGTCCAATTCCCCGGTTTGCTCCTGTGATCAGTATTGTACTCAAAATTGGTTTCCTTTATTTCCTCTGGCAGCGGGGACAAATGTATGTTCCTCTTCCTGCCACTCGAGTTTTTATAATCCTTTTTTCACAGCGATAGCAGGAACATCCTGATCGATCGAACACTTTCAAATGGTTTTTGAATCCTCCCGGCTGTGCACCATCAACGCGAAAATCACGAATGGTTGTCCCTTTAGCAGCAATAGCTTCCCTTAAAATTAACTGTATGGCACCATGCATCAATTTTACTTTTTTTTTGGAAAGTCTATTGCATACCCTAAGTGGGTGAATTCTTGCGGACCATAATACTTCATCCACATAGATATTTCCCAGGCCAGCAATAAATGCCTGATCCAGCAATAGTGCTTTTATTTGTCGTTTCCGGGATTTGAACTGATGTAACAACCATTGTTCAGTGAATTCAGACGATAAGGGTTCCGGTCCCAGTTTTTCATCTAAATGTTTCAGGGAATTCATCCAAGTGACGCGACCGAATTTTCGCTGATCACGAAAAACAAGATACTGGCCTCGATCCAACCGGCAGCAGAATGTAACATAATTACGGTCAAATCCCGCTTCAGCTGGATAAAGATGTCCCGTCATTCGCAGGTGGACCGTAAACCAGGCTGGACCAGTTCTAAATATGATATATTTGCCACGGCGTTCTATCGCTGTGATCTTGCAGCCAATTACATTTTTCCGGAACTGTGCAACAGGCAACCCTGCACACGCTTTGGGCCATGGAAATTCGACCCCGCAAATTGTCTGTCCTACGATATGGGGCTGCAGAAACCGGACAACCGTTTCTACTTCGGGGAGTTCGGGCATTTAATCCTGTTCTTTATCGCTCTGTAATCTGTAAAAAATTGCCAGTGCCAAAGCAACGATGATAAATATCAAAGCAACAATATAAAGAAATAATTTCATATGGATAACTCTATCAACTTTACTTTATAACAGATCAAGCATCATTACCTGATGTTATTTTAAAGCGAAAATCCATTAAAAATTTATTGATAATAGGGAGATTATCTTTAATCAAACCAGCAATAGTATCATAAGAAAAATTCGCAACTTCCAGATCCATGTAATCCGATACAACTTTTAAAAATGCTAATCTATTAATTGGTATATAGGCCTGGGTAACAGCACAAATGGATGAAGCTTCCATATCTATTAATTGGGGGTATGTATCTTTGCCATTTGAAATACCCTTTGTGACTGTTACGATACTTCTTTCATCTAGATTATGTTTTATTGAAATATCCATGTTATAAGTCTCATTTGTTTCAGCATCCACTACCTTATTAACCAGATAGCATTTCCCTATCCTGCTCGATTTCGGATTCCCGCCCGCAATACCTATATTAATCACCTGCACCCATTTTTGTTTTATTTCACTCTTCAGAAAAGTACCCAGGGTTCCAGCTATCTTATTTTTCCCAACGCCTACTCTTACAAGCGCCAGTCCATCCCCACGAAATAATGGAAATTGCATATTGGGCTCAGGTGTTAAATCAAAAAAACGGATCAATGGATCAGATTCAGCTTTCAGTGCTGTTACGATACATTGTAGTTCATTTTTCCTTATTTTTCCAACCAAATTCGAGAAATTTCCTTTCCTTGAGATTTTTCTTTTCCAGCCATTTGGATGCTAATCCAGTTTTGCCTTCCCAGGAAATACCCAAAAGACGACTTCTTTTACGACCTTCTGGTTCATATTGATACTTTCCAGTTTTTTCCCCTTTTTTCCGTTTTTTCATGTCCGCGATAATGGATTCCAATATCATTTCCCGATTTTTGTAATTGAGTTTAGCTACGTCATAATAGATTATATCGCGACCAATCAACGCCCCCATTTTATTTAATATCCAGCCTGTTAAATATAATCCGGCTCCAATAGAAGCTACTGGAGGTTCCATCTGATACTGGTCTAGAGTTATCTTAACGCGCGCGACCAGGAATGCTGGATCACCAAAAAGGACTGCTGGTAACAGTGCTGAACCGATGGTAAATGCTCCCGCAAAAACGAATATGTTACCGAAGGGTTTATAAGATTTCAGCGCATATCTTATTTCTTTAAGTGACTTTACAGGAATAACCTTTTTTACCAGATTACTATCTCGGTACACAATACTTCTATTCTCAATAGTAAACAATTCATTAGATTTTAGAATCCTCCCTTTTTTCGAATATAACACCATGGATTGGGCAGATAAGCCTGGCTCGAAGATCATTAAAAATAGTATCAGTATTGTTATCCGCATAACCATGGTAATGCCAGAGTTAAAATCTAAGGCAGGAGTGTCTCCAATGCATAGATCAGCTTCTCTACATCTGCCCACGTATTATAACCCTGTATCGATACACGAATAAATTGCTGATCTTGCCATTCAAATACCGGGACTTCAATTTTGTGATCATTCCATAGAATTAATTTCAGATCGCTGGGAGCTGAACCCGGCAGCGGATGGCTGACCATTTGTCCCAGCCATTGAAAACCATGAAATAAAGGTGTGGTCTTCAACAATTTTTTCAAATGATCAGCTGTTTTTTCAACCAGTTTTTGACAGTTTGCCTGAACATCTGACCAGTGATTCTCTTCCCTGAATCTTAAAGCTGCTGGAATCGTAAGAAAAGCACTCATATCTCGTGTTCCCTGCCACTGAAAATTTTTCAAAAACTGTGTCGGTCCCGGATCATCACCTTCTTCACCCCAGCTCACAACCAGAGGGCGCATCCATTCATGATGAGTTGCTTTTACATACAGGAAAGATGAACCCTTTGGTGCGCATAGCCATTTGTGGCAGGCACCTGTATAAAAATCACAATTCAAACTACTTATATCAAGAGGAATATGTCCAGGAACATGGGCACCATCTATAATAGTTATGATGCCTGATTCATGGGCCAGGGTGCATATTTCTTCAACCGGAAAGATAAGTGCCGTAGAACTTGTTATGTGGGAAATAAATATGACCCGCGTCTTTTTATTAACGCCCGACCAAAATTCTTCAACAAATTTTTCCCTCGTGGTTACAGGAATTGATACCGTCTGCTGCCTGATAGTTAACCCAACCCTTTCTGCAGAAGCTTTCCAGGAACGCACCAACGCTCCATACTCGTGTTCAGTCATCAAAACTTCATCAGCTTCGGTTAATTGAAGACTATTGATGACATTGCTCACAGCAGTGGTGGGATTTGGGAAAAATAACAAATCATCCCCGCTACACCCCAAAAATTGACCTAGATCGTCTCGGGCCACTTTTAAATATTGGTATACGTCATGGGTCATGAATTTCCCGGGTTGAAATTCCAGGCGCCTTTGCCAATTCTGGTACTCTTCAAATACTGCGCGGGGACAGGCGCCAAATGAACCATGGTTTAAAAATGTAATATCAGGATCGATTAAAAACTGATTTTTCATTTATTTGCTGAAATGAATTAGAGAATCATTATCCATTAGAAACATTCGCATCATATTTACATTTTCATTAGCTATTTATATAGCTGTAGATAAAGCAATTTTTCTCCCCAGAGAGGAAAATACGGCATAAAATAAAAAAATATGCAGAATACCCACAATCTCAAAACCTAAGATATACCAGGGTCAATCCCAGGAACATCCAATCATGCCACACTATCCAGGCCAGGATAAAAATACCAAGCATCACTGCCAGTTTCCGTTAACAAATTTGTTCAACTTTTTTCATGAAGAGGATAATAATAGTGGTATAAAATAATGCACCTGAGATACCGATCCACCAGGTTGAGCTGTGCGGGGGTACTACAACACTCTCATTTACCATAATGATGTTTTAATAAGGCTGAAGGTCGTAATGCTCTAGGTATAGTCTGTGTAAACCGCTTTATATATATAATCATCAATACGCTGATCCAGGTTATCCGGCATTACAGAACCCATCAAGCCATCACTTTCAGCCTGCCGGGCTACAGCCAAGGCAATATTCTTTGATACATCCCGGATGGAAGCTAGCGGAGGGAAAACTTGACCGGAAGAAATGCCTTCATCTGTAACCATGTTGGATAATGTTTCAGCAGCGGTTAAGAACAAGGTATCAGGGACAACATAGGAGCGGGATACGACCACACCCAAACCAACACCGGGAAAAATATATGCATTATTCCCCTGTCCCGGAACAAAGGTTTTCCCATTCACAGTCACGGGTTCAAATGGACTCCCACTGGCAAATATACATCTGCAGTCTGTCCAACTGTAGGCCTGCTCTGCAGTGCACTCTGACATTGATGTGGGATTGGATAGGGAAAAAATAATGGGCCGTTCATTAATTCGGGCCATTGCTTCCAACACTGGCTGGGAAAATGATTGTGGCTGTCCAGAGACACCAATCAAGGCGGTTGGTTTAATTGTATTAATTATGTCCAGCATATTATGCATTGGACTATGGTGATGGGCAAAGGGCAATTTTGATTCTGT
>DTUG01000106.1 GCA_012964275.1 Fidelibacterota bacterium
CCCTTCGTTTTTACGATCTCAGATCTGGAGGAGGAATCAGAAGAAGAAAAACCCGCTGATTCTGAAGAAGAATGGTTGAATAAAGATCTGGAAGACGAGGATGAAGAAGATGACGATGAAGACTATGAAGAAGATGAGGAAGATGAAGAAGATGAAGAAGATGAAGAAGATGAAGAAGATGAAAACAATGAGGATGAAATTATTCCTGTCATCCAAAAGAGACAGACTGTACCATCGCAGAAAAAAACTAAACCAGTTGTGAGGGCAATGTCAGTAAAAACAAAACCAGCAAGAGGCGCAGACATCCCGGCACAAAAAGACCGCTTCACTATTCAGATCATTTCGAAAAAGCAGTTAAAAGACGCCCGGCAGTTCGCCGATAAACTGATTAAATCCGGGTATGATTCTTATATTCAAAAGGCCTATTTTAAAGAAACAGAAGAAATCTGGTACCGGGTGCGTATTGGTAGTTACGATAACTATAATTCAGCAAAAGCAGTGGCGGATGTATTATCTAAAGACCTGGGAATGGCTACCTGGGTAGATTTTGTTCGCATAGAGTATTAAATACACTAAACAAGGAGTTACTTATGGGACCGATGAACCTCTACTTTGATTTCAGAGATATCTTTAAAGCACCGCGATTGGCATTGAGTGGAAAAAAGATTTGGATATTTATTGTTGGCAATCTTGCCGGCTATACCCTTTACTGGATCTTTACATACCTTTCTCTTGCCATGTCAGGAATTTCATTAAGCGATGCAGTGGCTAAATACGGCCTTTACCCCTGTTTATTTGGCAATGATGCATCCACCCTCGCCTGGATCATATATGTGATTGGAATTGAGGCATGGGTTATAGCTATCTTTATGTCCTGTACGGCTGTTGCCCGGGTCACCCTAAAACAACTTAAAGGTAATGATTTCTTTTCCGCTAAGGATGCGTGGCAATATGTATATAAACATTGGCATCCGGTTGTTTTTGCACCCATATCCGTTGCCTTAATAATTCTGTTTTTCTTGTTTTTTGCGGCGATTTTTGCTCTATTGGGAAAAATTCCAATTCTAGGTGAATTTCTATTTGCGATCCTTTATCTGTTTTATTTCTTTGGGTCTGTATTTACTGTGTATACACTATTTGTCCTATTGGTCTCCTCGATTTATACACCGGCTATCGTAGGCGCCTACGAAGAAGATACTATGGGAACAGTCTTTCAATCTTATTCCATCACTTGGAGCCAACCCTGGAGAATGATACTTTACCATTTAATTTTAGTGCCTATCGCCCTGATCGGCGTAAATATTCTTGCCTGGTTCTGGAAAGCCGGCTTCCAACTCATCAATTACGTTTTTGGTTGTGATTGGTTTATGGGAGAAAAACTCGATAACGTATTAGGTTATGCCAGTTCTCTCGTATACGCTGACTGGATGTCGAGAATGCCAGCTATAGCAGACATTACACCGGTAACTGAGATTTCTTCCACAATACTTTCCACTATTTCCAGCCTTGCTCAATTCATTTACATTGGATTAACCAATTTGGTAGAATTGTTAGTTGCTGGTTTACCCAACCTCTCCTATGATCCAGCAGGTGAATTGTCCGGAACTGAAACAATTTCCGGTATCATTTTATCCATCGCATTTTTCCTGATTCTTCTATCTGTATTGTCTTACGGACTTTCCATTTTATCTGTGGGTGAAACTATCATGTTCGTCATCTTTAAGAAAAGTTCTGATGATGATAACCTGCTCGAGAGAAAAGATGAGGATGAACTGGAGGAAGAAAATGATGAAACAAATTTTGATTTTGATGATGATGATTCAGAATCTGATTCTGATGGAGAGTCGGAAGAAGAATAACCCTTTCCCCGTCTAGAATAACCGCTGTTTGCACCTTGGAATAATTCCAAAGGCTAGGTACTTTTCGCAGCAAAAAATGAAGATCTTTCGTTCGGAATTAAGTTCCGAATTTAAAAACAGGCTCTTTGACATGACCGCTGGGGATCTACCGGATTACGGTTCACCCTTTAAGCACGATTTAATTCAGTGTGTCCTTTCCTCTACGAAAGTACAGTTTGGATTTCATTTAAGTGGGTCTTTATCAGCTATTCATTTGTTTGAATGTGACCGTTGCCTGGACCCTTTCTCAATAGCAGACCAGATTCAGGTGAAGCTATGGTTGACACCCAATCAGGGGTTGACAGACCAAGATGAATTAGAAATGATTTATTTCCCAGATTCAATGGATGAGATAGAATTAGCCGGGACATTTGCTGATCTACTATACCTTTCTGAGCCAATGAAAAAATTATGCGCCGATTCATGCAAAGGTCTTTGTTCCCAATGTGGCATAAATTTAAATAACAGTAATTGTTTGTGTAAGTCTGATGACTCGGTTAATCCCTGGGAAAACCTAAGGTCATTCATACCAAAACAGGTTTAGAGGAGAATCAATGGCACTGCCAAAAAGACGTCAATCCAAAGCGCGAAGCAAAAAGCGTCGAACCCACTATAAATCGAAACCAGTTTCCTTGACCACATGTTCGCAATGCGGCCAGAAAAAAATACCACACCGGGCCTGCCCCAATTGTGGGTATTACCGAGGTCGCCCCGTTATATCCACAACCTAGATAGCTATTGATCCTAGGAATTTTCCCCAGTTTCCAAGAATAAGAATTTTAGTCGTGAAATTATATATTTATTGGATTAATGTAGCTCAAAAATGTGTGTTGAATTGACTAAAACAATCATTAGAAAATTCCGGAGAACATAATTGAAGGCAACGATCACCACAACCGCTCACTATGTTCCCGAAAAGGTATTAACCAATATAGAAATAGCAAAATTGGTTGATACATCGGATGAATGGATCCGTAGCCGGACTGGGATCGCGCAGCGTCACATAGTAGCAGAGAATGAAGCCACATCGGACATGTGTACTGAAGTTGCTAAACAACTCCTTGAAAAACGAGACTTAAGTCCCAATGATATAGATATCATTATTGTCGGCACCGTTACACCTGATCACTTTACACCATCAACCGCTGCAATTATTCAAGACAACATTGGAGCCGCGAATGCATGGGGTTTTGATCTGAGCGCGGCTTGCAGCGGATTTATTTTCGGTCTTGAAACCGGTGCAAAATTTATAGAGTCAGGAACATATCAGCATATCATGGTTATTGGAGCTGATACCATGACATCTATTCTTGATTTCACTGACCGTGAAACCTGTGTCCTCTTTGGAGATGGAGCCGGAGGTGTAATCCTGGAGCCTAGCCAGTCAGGCGGCGGAATCCTTGATTCGATTTTACACACAGATGGTTCTGGGGGGACCAGCCTATGGGTGCCTGCTGGTGGAAGCCGTCACCCCGCTACAATAGATACAATAAATGAACACTCACATTACATTAAACAAGATGGTAAACGTGTTTTCAAATTTGCAGTAAAGGGGATGGCTGATGTCACCCAACAAATTTTAAAAAATAATAACCTCACTGGCGAAAAGATTAAACTCTTTATTCCCCATCAGGCAAATAAACGCATTATTGATGCTACTGCCAAACGATGTGGAATTTCAAATGATAAAGTACTGATTAATATTGAATGGTATGGAAATACTACAGCTGGGACTATTCCAATTGGTTTAAGTGAAGCAGTGGAAAAAGGAGAGTTAATTGATGGAGACTTTCTTCTTTTAGCATCTTTTGGTGCTGGTTTTACATGGGGGAGTATACTGATCAAATGGGAATCCCATTTATGAAAACAGCCTGGTTATTCCCGGGCCAAGCATCACAGAAAGTCGGCATGGGCAGGGATCTTTTTGAAGAATCAGACTTAGGTAAGGCCTATTTTGAAACTGCCAATGATATTTTAGGTACTGACATCCAATCCATTATATTTGATGGACCCGAAGAGTCACTTAGGCAAACCCAGTTCACCCAGCCGGCTATATTTATTGTAAGTACATTGCTGGGCGGATTACTCAGACAACGCGGCCATGAACCTGCCGCCGCTGCCGGGCATAGTCTGGGCGAATATTCTGCTCTCGCGTTGGGAGGGGCATTCGATTTTAAAACAGGTCTAGAAATAGTCCAAATTCGAGCTCTCAGTATGGAGAAAGCTGGTAAAATGGAACCGGGCACCATGGCGGCAATCGTAGGCCTTGATGATAAACAAATAAAAAGTCTTTGTGAACAGTACAACGGTGATGGTGTTGTCGTTGCAGCCAATTACAACTCACAAAACCAAATAGTTATATCTGGTTCAACCATTGCAGTAAAAACATTACTTCAATCTGCCAAAGAAGCTGGTGCCCGAATGACGATACCATTAAATGTCAGTGGTGCATTTCATTCACCCCTCATGACATCAGCCCGTGAAGCTCTTGCTGAGAAGTTGAATTCTCTCGAAATTTCAGACACTAAATTCCCTATCTATTCGAATGTTGATGCAAAACCGATTTCTAAGGGCACAGATATAAAGGACGCGCTCATCCGTCAGTTGGAAAATCCAGTTTTATGGTCAGAATCCATCGCGAACATGGTTAATAATGGTTTCTCTTCTTTTGTAGAAGTTGGCCCAGGCAAAGTGCTGCAGGGTTTGAACCGGCGTATAGACCGTAAGATGACCATCATAGGTGTAGAAACCCATGAACAGGTGTTGAATTACCATGTTTGACCTTACAGGTAAAGTGGCAATTGTAACTGGAGCATCCCAGGGAATTGGCAAAAATATTGCATCAATACTTGCTAAGGCAGGAGCACATGTTATTTGTGTAAGCCGCAATAAAAAGTCCATCCAGCATGTTGCAGAAGAAATAAACTCCAGTGGCGGCAAGGCATCATTTGCTCCTTGTGACATTAGCAACGGAGCGAAATTTTCTATCCTAATTCAGCAAACTGTTGGTAATCATGGGCAACTAGACATCCTGGTAAATAATGCCGGAATCACACAGGACGGTCTGCTCATGCGTATGTCTGACGATCAATGGGATACTGTTCTGAATGTAAACCTGAAAGGTGCCTACCACGGTATGAAGGCTGCTATACGTCCGATGATCAAAAACCGGAACGGTCGTATCATTAATATCACATCTATTGTTGGTATTACCGGTAACCCGGGACAGGCAAATTACGCTGCCTCCAAGGCTGGTCTTGTAGGCATGACCAGATCCATAGCAAAGGAAGTTGCTTCACGAGGTATTACTGTGAATTGTATTGCTCCTGGCTGGATCGACACCAGCATGACAGAAGAATTAACCGAAAAGATGAAAGAAGAATTAATATCAAGAATTCCAATCGGACGCATCGGTAACCCGGAAGATATTGCTTATGCAACAGTATTTCTTGCTTCGGATGAAGCAAGTTACATAACCGGCCAAACCATCATAGTAGATGGCGGCCGCATCATTAATTGACACTAATATAGGAGAAACCATGTCTACGTTTGATAAAGTCAAAGATGTGATCATCGATAAGCTCGGTGTGGAAGAATCAGCAGTCAAAGAAGAAGCACATTTCGTGAATGACCTTGGTGCTGATTCACTGGATACAGTGGAATTAATCATGGAATTCGAGGAAGAGTTCGGGATTGAAATACCAGATGAAGACGCCGAAAATATTACCACGGTTGGTACCGCTATCAAATACATAGAAAAGAACCAGTAAAAGGTCTTCGCGCTATGCCGCGAAAAAAAGTTGTTATTACTGGTATGGGCACTTTAGCTCCCAACGGGAATTCTACCGATTCCTTCTGGGAGGCTTTGAAATCTGGCGCCAGTGGGATTGGTCCAATCACCTACTTTGATACAAAAGACCACCGGGTTACCATTGCCGGGCAATTATCTGATTTCCAGCCGGAACAATATCTTGATGCTAAAGAGATCCGTAAGCTTGACCCCTTTTCAATCTTTGCCCTGGTTGCAGCCCAGGAGGCTATTACATCAGCAAAACTTGATTTTGATACAATAAATCTGGACCGGGCTGGCGTAACAATTGGGACTGGCGTCGGTGGAATTCAGACTCTAGAGCATGAACACAATATTATAGAAAACAGAGGACCACGCAGGGTATCACCTCAATTTGTTGCTAAAATGATTGCTAATATTGCTGGCGGTCATCTATCCATGCGTTGGGGTCTACGAGGACCAAGTCAAACCGTAACTTCAGCGTGTGCTTCCGGTACTGATGCCATAGGGATTGCCCTTAGATTAGTTCGATACGGTGATGCTGATATCATGCTAACGGGTGGAACAGAAGCCAGCATCACACCTTTGACCATTGCTGGGTTCGCTAATATGCGAGCATTGTCCCAAAATTGTGATGATCCTACCAAAGCTAGTCGACCCTTTGATGCGGGAAGAGATGGTTTTGTTCTGAGCGAAGGGGCTGGTATTCTTGTGATTGAATCTGAAGAACACGCCATGAATCGCGGTGCAAAAATACTAGCGGAACTTGCTGGATACGGAGCTACGGATGACGCATTTCATATTACCCAACCAGCTCCTGAAGGTGTTGGTGCTATGCAAGCTATGGCTAGGGCGATTGATGATGCAGATCTACAACCTGATGATATTAATTATATCAATGCACACGGTACATCAACGCCATTTAATGATCGTAATGAATCTGTCGCCATTCGCAATCTTTTTGGTGCCCACGCAGGTGATCTAAAGATCAGTTCAACCAAATCCATGACCGGTCACCTACTTGGTGCTGCTGGCGGGATTGAAGCCATCGCCACAGTGAAAGCAATTCAGGAACAATTTGCACCCCCAACGATAAATTATGAAACGCCTGATCCAGATTGTGACCTGAATTATATTCCGAATGTTGCACAGGAATGCTCCATAAATACAGCTCTATCCAACACATTCGGATTCGGCGGTCATAATGCTGTAATCTGCATTAGAAAATACACGTGAGCCTGCTTCATAAATTAAAGCATCTCCTGCAGCCGGCCTATGACCTATCTCCCGTAGAGAATAATATTAATTACCTGTTTTATAACCGTGAATTTTTAATTCAGGCATTCACTCACAAATCTATCGATACCAAGCCTCGAAATAATTACGAAAGGTTAGAATTTCTAGGTGATGCAGTCTTGGACATAGTTGTTAGCCGTGAACTTATGCGGGAATTCCCGGAAGGCGACGAGGGATTGCTTACTCAGCGCCGGGCAGCTCTTGTGCAGAAATCCTATCTGGTTCAAGTCAGCAAGTTACTCGACCTTTTGATGTATATTAAGATTGAGCCAAGTGTCAATCTTAATATAGAAAAAATTGCTGAGAAGCAACTGGCTAATTTATTCGAATCTGTCATCGGGGCTATGTATCTGGACGGAGGCATTGAACCATGTCGAAAACTTATCCTTGACACGGTCTGGGCTCACCGGGAAGAAGCCTGGAAAGCAACAAATTATAAAGGACGGTTAATTGAATATTGCCATACACAAGCTATTGGCAACCCCATTTTTTCCATAAAGGACATCACTGGACCTGATCATCAAAAAACATTCGAGGTACAAGTCAAAATTGATGAAAGGTCATTTCCTACTGGGCTGGGTACAGATAAAAAATCCGCAGAACAGATTGCGGCTAAAATGGCGTTAGAGTCTCTTGATGCTCCCTTTTAGGATCCTATTTCGTTGATTTTATCCCGCAATTTTGCGGCAATTTCGTATTCCTCTTTTTCAACAGCATTCTGCAATTTTTCTTGAAGGTCCTCCAGTGTGAATTCCGGTGCTTTTAATGTACGTTCGACTTTGATCTCTTCTTTCGTTATTCCGGCTTCTTCAATTACATCTGGTGCAACCAAGATCGGAGTATTCATTCTTAACGCTACTGCAATAGCATCGCTGGGTCGAGCATCAATAGACCGAAATCCAAAGTCAGCACCATCTAGCTCCAAACACGCATAAAACACACCATCGGTCAAATCACTGATTTTCACTGTTTTCAGAGTTGCATCAATACCCTGAATCATTTCGCAAATGAGGTCATGGGTAAGCGGGCGCGGAGTTTCTACAACCTCCAGCGCTAAAGCTATGGATTGAGCTTCAAAGGAACCAACAACAACTGGCAATAAGCGATCACCGCCAATTTCCTTCAGCAACACAGCATAACTCCGACTGGAAGGGTGGTAAGAAATTTTTTCTACTTTGACCGGTATCATATTTCTGAAGCTAATTCTTTCTTTAGTTGAGCTATTTTTTCTACAGGACCGGGGTCCGACCCATGGGCTAGAGCACACCAATAACTTAGCCAATCTCCATAATGAATCATATGAAGAAATCGTTCGGGAAATGATTTTTCGCCCATCTTTATCACCTGTTGCTCAACCCCACTCTGTTTTAAAATTCGCTGAGTGGCTTTCTGTCGTATTTTAACCCGATGATGGTCATCCTTATCCTGTAGCCAAAGAACAAAATATTGTCCGAATAGGTCGTTATTATTTTCCCAGCCAACAATTTCATTATGGTTCATTTCGGGCAAATAATTATTATAGGCCAACATTTTGCCGTTCTCGCAGAGCTGTCCTTTCAGGCGTACCGCCACAGCATTTAATTTGTCTGCATCCGTGTATATTATGGGAAGACGGTACTTAATCTTTTGGGCTAGAGTCCATGCAGGATTTGATTCTTTATCAACGCTGTATTGTTCACGGACACCTTTAAGAAGGTCTGCAGTTTTTTTCAACCACGAAATAGACTTTAAAGATATCCTGCCAATTTTTTCCAAGAGATAAAGCATCGGTACGAAAGAGAACGCCAATGCCGCTCTTGGCTGTAATCCACCCGGGATTTTTATAACATCAAATCCAGATGAAAGGCATTTTTCAACCAAGGCACCACCAGTGGTAATACTGCAGATCAAGGCATTTCTGATTTGGGCATCATTTAAGGCTGACAATGTTTCCTCTGTATCACCAGAATAAGATGAACAAATAACCAGAGTATGATCATCAACCCAATTTGGCAATTGGTATCCCCTGCTGATAATAAATGGAACAGTTAATTCCTCATGAATGAGTGCGGCGGTAACATCACCGCCAATAGCTGAACCACCCATTCCAGCCACAACGACTTTATCCACTTGGGAAAAATCATTTTGCAATACAAGAGAACTCCCAATCTTCATTGCTTCCATGATGTTATCCGGGAAATCCCAAATCGCGCCAAACATATTTTGCGTATCAATGTTTTTGTTCATGATGATCTATTTTTAACCATAGTTATAAAATTATTCAATTCAATGTGACGTTCAGGCGGTAAGATTCCAAGTTGTTGGTCTGCATTTTCAAAATATTCTCTGGCTGCTCCGCGTGTTTCTGCTTCTATCCCTGTCTCTGCAAAAAAGTTTCGATAATCCTCTAATCTCTCTTCGTCTTTTTTATGTGATAAAGCTTTCCATTCTTTTTTATAGCGGTTTCTTGCCATGATTACCATCAAAGTCTGTTTGCCTTCAGAAATATCACTGCCCAGGCTTTTACCCATTTGATCTGGATCACCAAAAATTTCCAGCAAATCATCATGGATCTGGAAACCTTTACCCAAATTTCGTCCAAATTTATCCATAGCTTCAACTGTGCTCTCGGATTTTCCACAAAGAATTGCAGGCAACGCTGCACATGCGCCCAATAATGCACCGGTTTTTTTTTCAATCATTTCCAAGTACTCATCCACTGTGATTGATAAATTATTTTCAAACTCTTTATCCAGAGCCTGGCCTTCACACAATTCCAAAGACGCTTGATTGAAAAATTGTAACAATTGGTCAGTCTGCATTGATATACTGGACATTATAAGTTGTGACATGGTAAAAATCCCATCTCCAGCCAAAATGGCTGTAGCGTCGTCCCACTGATAATGTACTGCAGGTTTACCGCGGCGCATATCATCCTTATCCATGATATCATCATGGATCAGAGTGAAATTATGTAGAAGTTCAACAGCCAGTGCAATTTTCATCATGGGATCCGGATCCCCCTGAAAAGCCCGGCCGGATAAGTGGACTAAGATGGGCCGGATTCGTTTACCCGCTCCTTTTAAAGTGTACCGAATTGGGTCATACAAATAACCTGGTTTTTCCGGAATTGGAAATTTATTCAACTCGCGGTTGAACTCCCCCCTAATAAATTCAATTAGGTCATTGAATTTTGTCATTAGTGATCTCCCAATTCAAGCTTTCCAAATTCCTGCAATTTCCCCAGGACAAGATCCTTTATTTCCTGCATACGTTCTAGCGAGTCGGCTTCGAACCGGCATACAATGACAGGTTGAGTATTAGAAGACCTAACCAGCCCCCAGCCATCACCAAACCGGATACGAACTCCATCTATAGTGCTGCAGTCATAGGTAGCATTGAAATAGTCCACCGCCTTTTCAGCAATTCTGAATTTTTCTTCATCTGATTCTGCCTCCAGTCGCATTTCAGGAGTGGAATGATATACGGGGATTTCGGCTTTTAACTCAGATAGGGTCTTTTCTGACCTGGATAACAGCTGCACCAGTCGTGCCGCTACATAAATAGCATCATCATATCCGAAATATTCATCAGCAAAAAAAATATGTCCACTCATTTCACCGCCCAACTTACAACCCAGATCAGCCATCTTTTGCTTTATGAGAGAGTGCCCTGTTTTCCACATAACCGGTTTCCCACCATATTTTTTGATCATGTCCTCCAATGCCTGGGAACATTTGACATCATAAATGATCTCATCTCCGGGACTTAACACCTCAGGTAAAAAAAGAGTTAAGAGTTGGTCGGCCCAAATAATCCCGCCGGTTTCATCCACTACTCCAATACGATCGGCATCTCCATCAAACGCAATTCCAACATCATGGCTTCCGGACTGCATGGTACTGATCAGGTCAGCCAAGTTTTTCTCTACAGTGGGGTCCGGATGGTGATTGGGAAAGGTGCCGTCAGGTTCACAATACAGCTCAGTCAATTCAACCCCCAGTTTCCGGAACAATTGTGGAGCATTTATTGCCGCAGTGGCATTGCCGCAATCCATAACCACTCGCATAGGTCGCTCAATATTAATTTTATCAAGGATCATCTGGTTATAACCCGGAAGGATCTTATACCTTGTTTCGGTACCTTTTCCAGTTTCAAAATCTCCATGTTCTATCATTTCCTTGAGTTTTTTGATCTGGGAACCATAGACGGGTTTTTTATGCAGTGACAGTTTAAACCCATTGAATTCCGGGGGATTATGACTACCGGTGATCTGAACTGCCCCTGAGACCCCAAGGCTGTACATACTGTAATAATTTACCGGTGTGGGAATAATGCGCAGATTTATCACATCTGTTCCCGTGGAAAGCACTCCTTCCCGGAAAGCATCCATTAGATCGGGAGTCGTAAGGCGTATATCACCACTTAAGGCAATTTCCCGTCCGCCAGATCGCTTGACAAATGTGCCAAAAGCTCTCCCCAGCAAAACCACGATTTCTGGAGGAAAATCATCTGCAACCTTGCCGCGGATATCATACTCTCTAAAAATATACGGATTAAGCATATACCTAAAACGGTGAAATTAAAATTGAGCGAATCAGGGTTAGAGTTTACTTTATAATTAATAAATCAGGATAGGGCGGAACCAACCCGTTCCAGTAATATTTTTGTAGCGCGAATACCTGCCATTTCGTCCAATGTATTCCCCTCATACTCAATTCCTACATAACCACTATATCCAGCATTAAGCACAATTTTCATCATTTTATAATAATCTGTACTGGTTTCATTGCCATCGGAATCAAATTCATGACTTTTGGCACTCACAGCCTTAGCATAGGGCATCAATTCCCGAACACCCAGATAACGATCATACCATTCATCTTCCTGAATTTTAAAATTACCAAAGTCAGGGAGTGTACCAATGCGGGGATGATCTACTTTTACCATTACCGCTGAGAGCCATTTACCATTGGAAGAAAGTCCGCCATGATTCTCTACAATCGTATTAATTCCGATGCTGTCTCCAAATTCCGTCAGACGCCGTAATCCATCCACAGCTAGGTAAATTTGGTCATCATAATTGCCGGAGCTACGTGCATTCACTCGAATTGAGTGACAGCCCAGAAATTTTGCGGCTTCGGCCCATTTATAGTGGTTCTCTACGGCTTTAGTGCGAGCAATTGGGTCAGGGTCACCCAGACTACCTTCATTATCACACATGATCAAAAGGCTTTTTATTCCAAGATCATCTGCTCGCATTTTCATTTCATTTAAATAATTCTTATCCCTGGCTTTATCAAAGAAAAATATATTCACATATTCTACAGCAAAAAGTCCAAATTTATTTTTAGTAATATCGTAAAAGTCCAAGTGGTCAATTTTATTAGACCTTATGGATCGATGGAGTGACCATTCAGCTAAAGATATTTCAAAAGGCAATTTCTTCTCGCAACTTGATAATTGAACAGCGGAAAGTCCAGACAGGGTAACACCACCCGTAATTAAGGTGCTTTTCTTTATAAAATCCCGCCGGTTCAAAATCCAATACTAAAGTTTTCGTATTCTTATATTTCTATACCAGACTTCCTCGCCGTGGTGCTGGAGCCCAATATGACCCTGGCTTGCTTTTGCAAAATTTGGCATGGTCTTGAACTTGCTGTTTGCAATAAGTCTTGCCAGTGCCTTACTCCCCAGTTCATACTCAACAACTTTGCTCCCATTAAGCCAATATTCTACATAGTTATTTTTCGCTGAAATCTTCACCCGATTAAATTCCCCTGTTGGCTTCGATATCTTATTGACTGGGGCAATGAGATCGTACAGAGCGCCTGCAGAAGTTTTTGTTTTCTTGCCATCCTGATGCACATTATCATCAAGAACCTGCATTTCCGGTGCAGACTGCCATATCCAATCATTTGTCTCGTTAGCATGATGAAAAATACCGCTATTTCCTCCTGTTTGTACCCTCCATTCAAGCTCCAGTTCAAAATCTTTATAAATCTCCGTTGATATAATATCCACGCCCCTACCGCCGGGTATAGTTTTTAAACTCCCATCAATAACCGCCCAGGCTTCCCAAGGGAAACTGTCCATTTTATAACCGCGCATTCCTGTGACTTTTTGTCCATCAAAAAGTGTTGTCCAACTCGTAGTAGTCTTACTGCATCCTG
>DTUG01000107.1 GCA_012964275.1 Fidelibacterota bacterium
CTGAACTTCAGTCTCATCCGTGGAAACAAATGCGCTGTCCGGGGTTGTAATAACAGTGCTGTTAGTCACATCCACGGCATAGGGGCTGAGGGTTAAAAAGCTGTTCGCCCCATCAGGTGGACTATGCATACGCAAAGCTTCAGAAGATGAGTTTACCGAAACCAGATTCCCAGCCGCATCCACAAAAATATCGCGGATATTGTTGCCACCGCCACCAGGCAGGTTAGTTGTGTCGGTTCCCACGATTGAGAGGGCTGTGGCAAAGCTGAACCCGGACAACAAAGCGCCATCGCTCATGGCATAACCGATAACATTATGCAATGGGCGACCGCCAGTCTGCCTGCGGGCCACGTAGACGCGACCATTGGACTCATCCAGGGCGATCCCGGTAAAAGACGAAGCTGTCGCCATATGAGTGGTATCTTTATGTGGCGGCGCATCATCTAAACCAATATGCCACATTTCTACAGGAGTAGTACCTGAAATATCCCATTTACTCAGACCAAACACCGAATCGGCTTCGGCCAGGGTATCTTGCTGTGACTGGGCAATATAGAGATAACCCGAGGCGTCCATTTCGAGGGCAAACGCCCTGGGCAACGTCAGCGAGTCGATAACCACCGTATGGGCACCGGTGAAAACACCAGTACTGGTTCCAATGGCATAAGACCGCACCTCAGCAATATCGAAACCATCGCCATCAGTGGGACCTTCACTATCAGACCCGTAGCGTGAGCCCACCTGCTCTACAGTATAGAGCATACGGTCGGCGCCCTCACCTACTACGATTGCCCGCGAGATGGTGCTATGATTATCCAGTGTATAAAACGATAATACAGTATCAATACTGGCTAAAGACCATCCTGCATCGCCAACTGCCACACCACCTGTAACGGTTGCGTCACTATTGTTGGCCAAACTCCACGCGTAAACCCGATCATCGGGTCCTACATACACGCTCGTTGGCTTGCCTTCGTTGGCACCTAAAGCATCCCAATCAATCCCCGCGTTCCCTGGGGCATACGCTACAGCTTGGTCAAAGCCATAATACTGTCCATCGGGATAATGCATATACAAACCCCTGATTGTCTCACTTCCACCATCATTGCCAGATGTGCCTCCAGAACGTTCAGTGACATAGACCATGCCAAAGTAAGGACTTGGATTATTATTGTTAGTTGCCACACCAGCGGATGACCAGTACCAGCTATCCGGGCCCGTATCATAACTGAGCAACTCCCAACCATTGGAACCAGTTCCATCAGAGGCGTTGATAGTTACTAGATACACACCACTCGTGGCGGTACCTCCAGCATCCAAGCTGCCGTCCCATGCAACGTCGTTGAATCCTTGTATCGCCCCGGTAGCACCACATGCAACATCAATTGTTTTGACCGTGGCGCCTCCTGGGTAGGATTTGACTAAGATCTGAACAGTAGTCGCATCCTGATTGAGGATATATGTGATTGTCGCAGGAAATGACCCGGTGTAGGTTATTTCTACAAAGGAAGCGAAAACATTCGCTTTTATTGCCTGAGTAACCACTAAAAAAAAACACAATAAAAAACATATTTTTTATCGATTTTTTCATGATATTATCTCCTTTTTTTTGTTTGTTGTTTGGGTTTTTTCCGATTGATCACTTAAAAGATGATTATTATCTTTTTTCACGACCAATTTAGAAAGTTCATAGAGTATTAATTCTAAAATCACCAGTTGAGATATTCGAGCTTGACAGGAATAACTACCCAATAGATTACTTGGGACTCCGGTAATAAGTGAAAGTTGAGTAATATCCGTTAAAGGTGATGGTGAAAAATTGGTTATACAGATTGTATAAGCGCCATATACATTAGCTGATTTGACCGCAGACACAACTTCCTCTGTTTCCCCCGAGTGAGATATGCCAACTATCACATCGCCTGAAATCAAGGTTGGGACAACATTTTGGATGATAGAACGGTCTTGCAGACAGTAACTTAAGATGCCTAAACTTCCTAGCGAATCACAGAAAATATGTGCAACACCTGCCGAACCACCCAAGCCAATGACAAGTATTTTATTTGCACGAGATATATGTGATGCAACTAGGACTAAATCTTTATCATCAGTATTAATAAGAACAGAGTCCACTTGTTGCCGAAAGTTTTTTTGTAAGGCTTTATTAACTCCATTTACTTTCTGATTCTGATCTAATTGAATATAAGACGTGCTTCCTTTACTGAGCAACTCAGGGACCAGTGAAATTTTAAAATCCTCAAATCCCAAGTATCCTATCGACCGGCAGAAACGAAGAACGGTTGCATCACTGGTGCCACATTTATTGGCAACCTTTTGAAGAGAAGAAAGAATCACTTCATCCATATTTTTCTGAACGTATTCTGCGACTCGCTTTTCAGACGGTCGTAAAGAGTTGAAACGCTTATTAATCAGATATATTGGACTTTCCATTTCAACATTTTTCTGACTGTATTCTTTTTAATATTCACACTCAAACTATTAAATTAAGTTCGATTAAAAATTTGCGCTACCATTTAAACATTTACTCTGAATACATTATGTTGTTAATGCTACCTTATCTCATAAGATTTGTTTAGTACACAACTTCATCTCTCTAATATAGTTTTTTTTCATTTGTTTATCAATCAAAATATTTTAAGGTCCTTGTCGCGGTTGTGGCTGTCAATAAAATACTTTCTTAACTCAAACGCAAAAGTGTCCAAAAGGTATTGAGAACG
>DTUG01000108.1 GCA_012964275.1 Fidelibacterota bacterium
TTGTGGTAAAGCAAAAGAAAGCAAAATGGATGAAATAAGTTCTGAAACATTAGAAGTTGCCAGCGATAATCCTGGGATGGAAGTAGCGGTCATTCCAACAAAATTCGGTGAAAAGGAAAGCAAAATGGATGAAAAAAGTTCTGGAGCACCAGAATCTGACGGCGACAATCCCAGGACGGAAGTAGCTGTGATCTCAACAAAATTTGGTGAAATTGTCTTGGAATTTTTTGATGACCTGGCTCCGAAGCACGTGGAAAGTTTTAAGCTCCATGCCGATAATGGGTACTATAACGGCACGACCTTTCATCGGGTGATACCCGGGTTTATGATCCAGGGTGGGGATCCACTGACCCGCTCGGAAGACAAAAGCCGCCACGGCACTGGCGGGAGTGCGGCCAGGTACTTTGGGATTGGGAAGGAATCAGATCCCAAAACGTGGGACCTGCCGGCCGAATTCAGCAGCCGATCCCATAACCGCGGCATTCTGTCCATGGCTCGATCTCAGAATCCGGACAGCGGCGGCAGCCAGTTTTTTATCTGTGTGGCAGATGCTCCCTTTTTGGATAGTCAATACACAGTATTCGGTAAGGTGATCGAAGGTATGAAGGTGGCCGACCAGATCGTAAATGCACCGAGAGACCAGCGGGATAATCCCAATGACCGGATTGAAATGGAAGTCAGGCTGGAGAAAAGATAGCCAATGAGCAAACCTTACCTAGGGCTGGCATTAGGCGGTGGCGGCGCCAGGGGTGCGGCTCATATCGGTGTACTCCAGGTACTGCATGAAGCCGGGGTCGAGATCGACCGTATTGCCGGGACCAGTGCCGGGTCACTGGTGGGGGCCATGTATGCCGCTACATTGGATCCCCAATGGATTGAAGATCGTTTTCGGGAGTTTCTGGAGCATGACTCATTTAAGTTATTTAGTTCTGGAAAACTAATGGAGGGTCGCAATCCAGAGACCATGCTGGATAAGGTAACCAGAAAGATCCAGGACCACTTTATGGTTGTGTTGGGCCTCAACCGGTCTTATGTGGTCAGGCGCGAGGTGTTAGAAAAAGCTTTGGAATTCTTGCTGCCGGTGAGAACCTTTGCAGAGCTCCAGGTGCCATTGAAGGTTCTGGCTACGGATATACAGAATGGTCGTAACCATATCTACCAAAATGGAGACATCCATGAAGCGGTGATCCGCAGTTCATCCATTCCAGGATTCTTTGAACCAACCTATGATAATGGCAGTATTTTTGTTGATGGGGGTGTTACCATGCCTATTCCCATTTCCGTACTAAAGGACGAGTGTCAGCTGGTCCTGGCAGTAGATGTTACCAATTATGAGTTTGACACTCTTGAAAATCCTAATATGGTTGAATTAATCAGGAGATCGGATATGATCACGTCGACAATATTAATGAACCGCATGGTACAGGATGCCGATGTGCTGATCCAGCCTGACGTAATGGGTCTGCACTGGTCAGAATTTGGCAAATTCGGTGATTTGATTGAAAATGGACGAAAAGCCGCTTCGAAACATCTTGATGCACTGCTGGAACGCATTCGACGGGATAATAACGTGTTATACCAGTTGAAACAATGGTTAGGTTAATTCGTTATTCTTTTAACTTCTCATTTTGACTTGGCTTGCAAAAACACAATGAAACCAGTTTTTAAGATCATCTTGATCCTGTCCGGCCTGGTCTGGGGACAGATAGAAAATCCCGTAACTATTACAGCGGAGGCGGACAGCTTGGCCCGTGCCGGGGAGGTGGTTCAGCTTCGGATCAATGTCGCCATGGATAAAGAATGGCATATTTATTCCATCTATAAGACCAGCGACGGACCATTGCCCACAGAAATCAGTGTAGGCGGTGCCGCTGTAGGTGCGGTGGCGCCAGTGCAGGAACCGGAACCGCTCTACACCTTTGATCCCGGGTTCGATGCCGACACATATTACCACAGCAGTGACACCCAGTTCATGATTCCTGTCAGGTTAAAGCGGAATCTTGAACCCGGCACCTATGATATTGTTGCTGAAGTTTTTTACCAGGTCTGTAATGCCCGGCTGTGTTACCCGCCAACGACCAAGTCAGCTACTGTTCAGGTCACCATAGAACCCGGTGCGCCTCGATCCGATAGAACATCTTTCGCTGCTGCTGTATCGTCATCGGATAAAAATGATTCTGATGGATTTGGACATTCCCTCCTCGCACTTTTGCTGCTGGCTGTCGGGGGTGCTGTCTTGAGTTGGGTTATGCCATGTGTATATCCCATGATTCCCATCATTATCTCTTTTTTTGGAAAGCTGTCAGAAGAAAAACACATTGGACGGAGTACGGTGGCAACAATGTACGGACTGGGAATATCCGGAACGTTTGTAGTGATCGGTTTGGTTGTGGGAATACTTTCCTGGGGGGTGAGTGATGTAGCCGCCAGATCTCGCTATGCCAATATTGGTAATTTTATTGCCACCAATGCCTGGATAAACCTGGGCTTAGGGATTTTATTTATTTTCTTTGCCTTGTGGATGTTTGGTATTATAAATGTTAATGTTGCCAGACGCCTGTTGAATAAAACTGATCAGGCAGGACAGTCAGCAAATAGCGCTTATCTCAGTTCCCTGCTTCTGGGGGTTGCTTTTGCCATTACCAGTTTCAGCTGTACCGTACCGGTCGTGGGAACTCTCCTGGTGGTGTCTGCTTCTGGTACCGCCGCCGGGTTATTTACCAGTCTC
>DTUG01000109.1 GCA_012964275.1 Fidelibacterota bacterium
GAGGTCAAGTGAGATGTCAATATATGTTACATTAGGGAGAATATTTCCTAATTCGTTGCCAGAGCTTCGTACATATCCCAGATAGGCAGGAAAATTGAAAGGGCCAGGGTCAGGATCATGATACCCATAAATACGGTAATGAACGGTTCAATGGTTGCCGTCAGTTTCTTAACCCGGTCCTTGGTCTCATTATCGACCATGATTGCGATCTCCTGGAGCATTTCATCCAGCGAGCCGGCATTCTCGCCAACCCGGATCATGGTCAGCATATGAGACGGGAAAAAACTGCTGCCGTGTTCCTTCAGCGATTCAGCAATCTGCTTACCGTGCTCAACATCTCTTTCAGTGTGGATCAATTTTGACTCTATGTACGCATTACCGGCACTCTTGCAGGAAATATTAATAGCTTCCAGGATGGGAACACCGGTTCGGTCCAGTGTTTCCAGCACATGGCAGAACCGGGAAATCGCCATGCTTTTGATAATGCGGCCAAAGACGGGAGATGACAATAAGAACCGGTGATAAGCAAGCCGGCCGGTCTTGGTTTGAATTGAACGGTAAAATGCAAATGCTAGTACCACCAGTCCAAAGATGACAAATAATAGATAATCCTGCAGGAACTGGTCAATACCAAGGAGGATTCGAGTGGGCAGGGGCAATTCAATTCTGGTTGAAGAAAAAAGCGTGGAGAAACGGGGTAAAATGAATGTAACGGCATAGATACCTACAAGGACGGTAATGCCCACCACGATCATGGGATAGCGAATGGCCTGTTTTATGCCCATTATCAGTTCCAGGTCATAGCTGATGAATTCAGCAAGCTGCAGGAGAACCTCATCCAGGACTCCTGCGCTTTCCCCTGCCCTGACGATATTTACAAACATTTCATTGAATACCTTAGGGTGTTTTGCTAAAGCATCGGAGAGTGATATACCTGAATTAATGTCATCAATCACTTTCTTAGTGGCTTTTTGGAGCATGGGGTTGGAGTCATCATCGGCCATGGATTTCAGGGCTTCCAGCAACGGTACACCCGCCCGGAGCATGACAGAGAGCTGGCGGGTAAAGTTATAGATCGCTGAAGGGGAGACACTTTCAAATAAATTGATTTCCAGATCCCAGATGGATTTTTTCTTTACAGTGAGAGAGATGGGTTCCAGGCCAATTCTCTCCAGCTGTTCTATGGCTGCCGGCTTGCCTGATGCCTGCAGTTCGCCCCGTTCAATGCCATTGCTCGTGTTCCGGGCAATATAAGAAAAATTAAGGACAGAGCTAGTCTGTTTTGCGGAGGCCATACTGATCTAGTTTTCTATACAGGGTCATGCGGCTGACGCCCAATTGTTGGGCGGTATGGGTTAGATTCCATCTGTTACGCTCTATACCGGCTTTGATGGCCTTCATCTCGATCTCTTTGAGGGTCATGATCGGTTCAGGGATCTCCTGCCCCGGCGACATGCCGTCACTATCGGCTGAGTCTGACGATTGACTGGAGTCTTGTTCTAACCGTAACTGTTTATCTAATAGGGGTTCAATATCCCTGGCACGCAGATAGGTTTCATCTGAAATAAGTACGGTGCGTTCCAGTGCGTTCTCCAATTCGCGAACATTCCCGGGCCAGGAATATTCCATAAGCAGTTCCTGCGCATTCGGATTAAAATAGCAGACTGAAGTATGATGTTTATCTTTGAATTTATTCAGGATATTGAGCGCGATCAGGGGAATGTCTTCTGGTCGGTCCCGAAGCGGGGGCATCGTCACCGGGAATACATTGATGCGATGGTACAGGTCCTGCCGGAAGGTTTTTTGACGGATTTTTTCCTGCAGATCCTGGTTTGTAGCCGATATCACCCGGACATCCACGCTCAATGTTTCAGCGCCGCCAACGCGCTCAATTTCTCCGCTTTCCAGCGCTCGTAATATTTTAGCCTGGAGGGAAGGGCTCATATCTCCGATCTCATCGAGAAAGATTGTACCGCCGTTAGCGGCAATGAATTTTCCATCCCGGCGTTCAATCGCACCGGTAAAAGAGCCTCTCTCATGGCCGAATAGTTCACTTTCCAGCAGCTCTGATGGGATGGCTGGACAGTTAACGGCAATAAACGGTCGCTGATACCGACGACCATTCCGGTGAATGGTTTTTGCTGTCAGGGTTTTGCCGGTTCCGCTCTCGCCATAAAAGATGGTAATCACGTCCTTGCTCTGGATCTGCAGCAGCAGCTGGAACACTTTTCGCATAGCCGGAGACACCCCGACCAGGTCGGATAAACCACAGGGGGTCATGTGTTTTTGCTGCCCTTTCGGTAAACCCTGAACGAATTTTTGAAAATCAGCGGCATTACCAATTAGTTTTTCCAGTTTGTCAACGGATGAATTTTTTGGTTCAAACCAGCCAAAGAGACCTATTTTGAAATCATCCAACAACTGATTCCTTCGCTCATTGTCGCGTAGCAAACAAATAACCGGAACCTGGCTGTGATTTTTCAATTCACTGATCAGCCTTGATGGGGATATCAGGGGTAGTTGATCTTCAATAACCACTGCGCAGTATGGATTACTGGAAAGTGCGTTCATCGCGATCATACCATTCTGTACACTATCCACGGTTCGACCGGTCTCCTGCAGCATGCTTTCCATTTCTTTAGAGTTTCCAACGTAAAGTATTGTTTGCATATCAATCGCTCACTGTTGTTCCCAGGGTTTCTATCACTTCTGTAATGGTAGTATCGCCCCTTTTTACCTTTGTAAAACTATCTAATCGGAGGGTGATCATACCTCTTTGAATTGCTTTTGCTCTGATGATGTGTGCCGGTGAATTTTTCATGACCAGGTCTGCGATATGATCATCCATCATGAGTAATTCAAAAATGGCAATGCGGCCCCGGTAACCGGTATTGCGGCAGGCAAGACAACCCTTACCCCGATAAAGCGGTATGGATGTATCAACCTTAATACCCATTTTAGCAATTTCCTCGGGCGTGGCCGGGTATTCTTCACGACAGGATGTACATAATCTCCTGACCAGTCTCTGAGCTAAAATTCCCTTCACTGTTGATGTGATCAAAAATGGTTCCAACCCCCAATTCAGCAGCCGCGTAAATCCTGTTGCCGCATCGTTGGTATGAATAGTACTGAATACCAGATGCCCGGTCAGGGCAGAACGGATGGCCAGCTCTACCGTTTCATCATCACGGATTTCCCCCACCATGATAATGTCCGGGTCCTGACGAAGTATCGCCCGCAAGGCAGAAGCGAATGTTACTCCCGATTTCACATTGACCTGGGCTTGGTTGATGTTCTTAAGGTCAAACTCGATCGGGTCTTCAATGGTTACAATGTTGGCTTCCGGGACTTCCAGTTTGTTCAGTGTTGAATAAAGGGTTGTGGTTTTACCGCTACCCGTAGGACCGGAAACCAGAATGATTCCCTCGCCACCCACGAGCATGCTCTCGTATTTCTTCAGGATGTCGCTCTCAAATCCGAGGTTAATTAGTGAGTGCAATGCCTCGGAAATATTCAATAAACGTAACACACATTTTTCGCCGTGGAGTGTTGGATAGGTAGATATACGCAGGTCCAGGCGCTGGTTATCTGTCTCAAATAGGATTCGACCATCCTGTGGCCGTCTGGTTTCGGCAATATCCATTTTGGCCATTATTTTAAAGCGGGACAAAAGAGCATTACTAACGGATGATGGCAAATTTTGGAAATCAGTCAGTTTCCCATCCAGGCGAAAGCGGACCCTGATGTCATTTTCTCGATTTTCAACATGAATATCGCTGGCCCGGTACCGGATACTCTGTTCAATGATACTATTAACTAATTCTACAATCCTTGATTCATCAATGTCTTCCGGTGCACCGTCTTCCACTGTCCCTATACTTTCCTGTCCAATGAACTTGGACATGCCATAGTGCATGTCAATGGCAGCTTCCAACTCGTGTTTAACTGCAATAATCGGTTCCGCCTTAAGTCCTGATGCACTTCGAGCTGCAATAATGGGTTCTGGATCCACAGGGTCAACCACTGCCACATTCAGGGTATTATTCAATTTAAATAGCGGCAGGACTTTGTATTGGCGTACAATACGTGCCGGGATCATTTTAATTACTGCTTCGTCGATTTGGTAATGTCCAAGATCTATAACCGGTATTCGTAGCTGCTGGCTTAAAAATCTATTGCGCTCCGGCTCATCTAACAATCCCATTCCAATTAATATCTCACCGATATAAGCGTCATTTTCTTCTTGTTTCAGAAGTGCCTGGTCAAGTTGAGCCTGCTCGATCTTTTTAGCCTGGATCAGCAGTTTTCCGATTGTTTGTTTGCCAACTACCGCCATCTTAAAACATGGTTGTATAGTACCAGTTAAGAATGTAATTGCCGCCACCAGGCGTTTGAGATAACCATGTAATAATGGCTCCGGCAGAGATGAATGGTCCGAATGGAATGGGATTTTCCCGGCTGATCTTATTCAATACCAGTAATACAATACTGAAAAATGCCGCAGTGATAAAACTGAGAAACAGGGTCAGAACTGACCATTCAATGCCAAGAAAAGCACCCAGAACAAACCCCAGTTTTACATCGCCGAAACCCATCGCCTCTTTCTTAAAAATCCAGTTGCCAAGAATCCCCAGTAGGAATAAAGCCCCTCCAAACCCAAATGCACCCATTAATCCATCTTTCCAGTTGATCGGAATCAGATTCAATCCATGAGCCACGACAGCAAGTCCGAGAAAGATCAAGACAAATTCATTGGGAATGATATAATGATCGAAATCAATGAAGGTGATAGCAATCAGCATATACGTCAAGGATAGTAACAAGATAAATAATAGTGAAAAACCATAAATGGAATAAAGCAGAACGGACAGAATTCCTGCCAGAGTTTCTACAAAAGGATACCTGAGATTGATCTTTTCAGGACAATAGCGGCATTTCCCGTGCAATAGTATAAAACTCAACAGGGGAATATTATCTTTCATTTGGATCGGTTCTTTGCAGCTTGGGCAATGAGATCTTGGCTTGACAATTGATAGATCATTTGGAAGTCTGTAAATGATAACATTAAGGAAACTGCCGATAATTAGTCCGATGATAAATAAAGCCAGGTAAATTAATGCAGGGTTAATAGGCGGGTTCAATTGATCGATTCCTGTATTAAACCTAGTATTTCCTTAAACTTAAATGGCTTTGACAGAAGTTTATCAGCGCCAGATTGGGAAAACACTTTTTCCGTATTCGCTCCCGATGAAGAACTCATGATGATGACCTGGATTTGCTTATAGCGTACATCAAACTTTAACAACCGGCTAATTTTATATCCGCTTATGCTTGGTAATACATCATTCGCGATGACAACTTGGGGTTTTTCCTGACAGGCACGTAAATAACCCTCATAGCCGTCTGGTGCAGTAATAACAATCATTCCCCGTTTTTTTAAGCCGTTGGAAATATTTGCCAGGATTGCTTCATCGCTATCCACGACTAGGACCGACTTTTGGTTCAATTCCGCCATTTTTGTTGAGCGCGGGATACAGTTCTAGGGTACACCCACCACCTCAGATTACCCGAATATAATAACATAAATAGACATTATAAAATAAATAAGTGTCTCAATTGTAGACGGTCACTGTGCAAATATATTCTCTTTGGCTTATACTGAGACAGTTATTGCTAAACTATATCCACTATATTGTAACAGATTCAATTTGAGCTATCGATTGATTCAGCTGGGTTCTTTATCAGAATCATCCGAATTCTTCCCAGAATTAAAACCTCTTTTGGTTTGATTCTGGCAGCAATAAACTTTTTCCTTGAAAGCATCAATATTTTATCTAAAAAAGTAAACAAATTTTAATCTGAAAGTCTTTTGTCGGTTTTTAATACACCTGCCCCCAATTTATCCAAAAAGGAAATACAATTGATTGTACAAGGCAATTATAAGCTCTCTGTTGATGCGCTAAACCTCACCGGTGAACGGGATCAAAATTTTTTCTTGATAGATACCTCTGGGAATGAATACATCCTGAAAGTATTCAACTCTGCCGAGGAAGTTGCTGTGGTAGAGATGCAGAGCCAGGCCATGTTCCATGTAGCTCAGCTGGATTCTTCCATACAGGTATCATCGCATGTAAAAACCATGGACAGCAGCGATATGTTAGAACATACTCATGAAAATACTGCACACATGATACGTATTGTAAACAATATACCCGGCAGGTTCCTGAAGGATGTAGATCACAGCGCGGTATCACTGGGTGCCCTGGGTGCTTTTATGGGAAAGCTTGATCACGCCCTTAGCGGGTTTCATCATCCCGCAGCGAAGCGGGAATTTCCTTGGGATATTCGCTGTATTGGATTTATTGAGACCCATCTTTCGGAACTGGGTGATGGGCATAAGAAGTCTTTGGTGGATCATTTTCTCAATCAATATAAACAAAATATTCTGCCGAACGAGACCCAACTGAGAAAAGCGGTAATACACAATGATGGGAATGATCACAATGTTCTTGTGAATGAAAGTGGAAACACCACAGCAATTATCGATTTTGGGGACATGGTTTATACCTTCATCGCTTGTGAGCCGGCAGTCTGCATAGCTTATATGGTGTTAGATAAAAAAGACCCGTTCGATGCCGCTGCCCAGGTTCTGGATGGGTACCATCAAGTTTTCCATCTGTCAAGGGATGAGTTAATGGCGGTAATATATCTGGTTTGTATCCGCTCTTGCATCACGGTGACCATGGCGGCTTATCGTAAAAAATTGTTTCCAGATAATGACTATATTTCAGTTTCAGATAGACAGGCTTGGGAATTTTTAACCTATATGCAAAAGGAAGACCTAAACGATTGGGCAGAAAAATTATTACAATATGTTAACTCATAAGGAAATTCTTGAATTACGGAAACAATTTATAGGGCCTTCCTTCAGTATTTCCTACCGGGAACCTCTCCATATTCTCCGGGCCGAAGGACAATATCTGTTCGATGACCATGGTAACCGCTATCTTGATGCAGTAAATAATATCAGTCATGTAGGTCATTGCCACCCCAGGGTTATCGCTGCGGCTGAAAAACAGGCAAGGTTGCTTAATACCAACGCCCGCTATCTCCATGATAGTATAGTTCATTATGCGCAGGATCTTACAGGTACGTTTCCAGATGGGCTGGATGTTTGCTATTTCACCAATTCCGGGAGCGAATCTAACGACCTGGCTTTGCGCATGGCGCGTCTTTTTACTGGCAGCAGGGAATCAATAGTGCTTAACGGGGCCTACCATGGCCATACAGCTGCCCTGATCGAAATAAGTCCTTATAAGTTCGATGGGCCGGCCGGTGCCGGTGCTCCGGAATATGTTCATGTTATACCCATGCCGGATCCATACCGGGGGAGATTCCGGGGAAATGATCAAGAAACCAGTACTCAATATGCCGGTCTCATCCAGGATGCGATTGAAAACATTAAGAATAATGGTAAACAAGTGGCTCTGTTTATAGCGGAAGCTATTATGGGGTGCGGTGGGCAGGTCATTTTCCCTCAATCTTTTTTGCAGCAAGCATTTGAATTAGTAAAAAAGGCCAGCGGTATCTGTATTGCCGATGAAGTGCAGATTGGTTTTGGACGGGTCGGCACCCATTTCTGGGGTTTTGAAACCTGTGGCGCGATCCCGGATATTGTCACGGTGGGGAAATCTATGGGAAATGGTCATCCGCTCTCCGCAGTCATTACCCGAAAGGAGATCGCCAATGCCTTTGATAATGGGATGGAATATTTCAATTCGTTTGGTGGGAATCCCGTTTCCTGTACGATTGGACAGGCAGTCCTGGATGTTGTCCGGGATGAACATCTTCAGGAAAATGCTCTGGAAGTTGGCTCATATTTGCTGGATTTATTAAAAGAAGTAAAGAAAAAACATCCGATCATCGGGGATGTGCGTGGCCAAGGCCTGTTCCTTGGTGTGGAATTGATCAAGGATCATGATGATTTAATTCCTGCAGGAGATGATGCGGACCTGACTGTCAATATGATGAAAGATGAGGGCATTCTGCTCAGTTCGGATGGGCCTGATCATAATGTCTTGAAGATCAAACCGCCCCTGGTGTTCACGAAAGACAACGCTCTAGAATTGGCGGAGACGTTGGATAAGGTGCTCAATCAAGATAATTTCAGGATAGATTGATGAAAAATCAGGTACTCATTGGTGCTGGAATTTTTGCCTTGGTTGCAGTTTTGATCTTTATGAAAAATGTAAGCGGTAATAAGAATATTCCTGAATGGGAAAACCCTCTCATTTTCCAGGTTAACCGGGAAGAACCACGTGCTCATTTCTTTCCTTTTGAATCTGGACGGTTGGCTTTAAAGCGGGATTTTGGACAGTCAAAGTTTTTTGAACCGCTGAATGGTATCTGGAAGTTTCATTTTTCTCCTTCTCCGGATCAGAGACCAAAATCATTCCATGAACCTGATTTTGATGCTTCAGGTTGGGATGATATTAAGGTGCCTGGCCATTGGGAGTTGCAGGGCTGGTCCGTCCCCATTTATCTGGATGAGGAATATCCATTTCCACCTGATCCGCCCTTTGTTCCCCGCGATTATAATTCAGTAGGATCTTACATACGGACTTTCCGCATACCCTCCTACTGGCAGGATCGGGACATCTTTATCCGCTTCAGTGGTGTTCGCTCCGCATTTTACGTATGGATCAACGGGCAATTCGTGGGCTATAGTCAGGGTTCGAAAACTCCAGCTGAGTTTGATATTACCTCCTATGTAGGTAGTGGTGAAAATAAAGTGGCTGTGGAAGTTTACCGTTTTTCAGACGGCAGTTATTTGGAAGGACAGGATACCTGGCGGGTCAGCGGAATGGAACGGGATGTCTATGTCTATTCGATGCCGAAGGTTCACATTACTGACTTTTTTGCACGGGCTGGGCTGGATTTAAAAAATAAGACCGGCATCTTTAAGCTGAGCATAGACCTGAGGAACAAAGAACGGTTTACAGGTAACTATTTGATTCGAGCCGTGTTGACAAGCTCCGGCCGACGTACCAGGACGGTCTACGATTCTACCGCCAGTTCAGTGCTGGATTCAATTACAACAGTTCAATTTAAAACACGCGTACAAAACGTTATTCCCTGGTCTGCCGAAGATCCTCATTTATACTTGCTGCAGGTTACTCTGACTGACCCTTATGGTAAAGTTGTTGAAAGTTTTGTTCAGCAAGTGGGGTTCAAGCGGGTGGAAATAAAAAATGGTAATTTATTATTGAATGGAAAAGCGGTCATGTTCCGCGGGGTGAACCGACACGAATGGGATCCTGTACTCGGTCGTTCCATCACGGAAGAGACTATGATCAAAGATATCCAACTCATGAAACAGCACAACATCAATGCGGTCCGCACCAGCCATTACCCCAACCAGGAACGATGGTACGAACTCTGCAATAAATACGGACTTTATGTGATCGATGAAGCCAATATCGAAGCCCACGGCATGCGCTTTCACAAACAGAAGTATGGACAGATCACCAACCATCCCGATTGGAAAGGACAGTGGCTGGATCGGGGTAAACGCATGGTGGAACGGGATAAAAACCAACCCAGTATCATTCTCTGGTCCATGGGTAACGAAGCTGGCGATGGAAAAAACTTCGAGTCCCTCTATTCCTGGATCAAAAAACGGGATCCATCCCGCCCGGTGGTCTATGAATCTGCCCGCCAGGAAACCCATACCGATATAGTTTTTCCCATGTACAAAGATTTAGAATTCATCTCTAGCTATGCGGAAACCGCAACGGATCGACCCCTTATCCTGTGTGAGTATGCCCATGCTATGGGCAACAGTGTGGGGAACCTTCAGGATTACTGGGATACGTTTGAACGGTATGCGGCACTGCAAGGCGGATTTATATGGGACTGGGTGGATCAGGTTATTAAAAAAACGGATAATACTGGATATGAATACTGGGCCTATGGTGGTGACTTTGGCGATGAATTTATCGAGAATGATTCAAATTTTTGCGCTAATGGGCTCATCGCGGCGGACCGAAGCCTGAATCCTCACATATTTGAAGTGAAAAAGGTTTACCAACCGGTGAAGTTTGAAGCAGTTGATCTCCAAAACGGAAAAGTGAGGGTAACAAACCGCTATGATTTCATTGATTTGCAGCATTTGCAATTTTCCTACAGGATTACTGGAGATGGAAAAACAGAATTGGCCGGCACATTGGGCCAGTTGAACTTGAAGCCAGGTGAATCTCGGACATTGACCTTTAATCTTTCTGCTATGATCCCAAAACCAGGGACAGAGTATTTTCTTAATATCGAATCGCGAACTCGCCAAGCCCAACGATTGGTTCCAAAAGACCACCTGGTGGCCTGGGAACAGTTCCGGTTACCTATCAGCCGTCTCCAGATGCCTAGCAATCCGGAAAACCTTCCGCCTCTACAATTGCATGAGAATAATGACTTTATCCAAGTGACCGGTGTTGAGTTTGAAGTAATCTTTCAACGCGATAAGGGATATTTAAGCCAATATACCTACAAAAATGTGCACCTGCTGGACTCGGGCCTGGAGCCACATTTCTGGCGGGCACCCAATGACAATGATCTGGGTAACGGTATGCCGAGACGAACCGGATTATGGCGGCATGCGGGAAATGAACTATCCCTGCAGGCATTAAACGGAACATTGGACAAGAATGTGGCTACAATTGAAGTTATTTTTGGCCACGATAACACCGGAACAGTACTGGAAACCCATTATTCCATTTATGGGAATGGTTTGGTTAGCATCAACCAGCAACTGATCCCAAGCGGGAAAAAAGTCCCGGAGATACCTCGTTTTGGAATGAAAATGACACTGCCAGGAGATTTTAGCGAAGTTGAATGGTTTGGCCGCGGTCCCCACGAAAGTTACTGGGATCGGAAAACATCAGCTGCGGTTGGACATTATTCAGGGACTGTTTGGGAACAGACATTTCCGTATATAAGACCCCAGGAGACTGGCAACAAAACAGATGTTCGCTGGATGGCCCTCAAAGGAGATTCTTTAGGTCTTATGGCTATCGGAGAACCCACATTTGACGGTAGTGTCCATCAATATCCCTACGCAGACTTGGATTACAATCCAAAAAGTCAGCGTCACGGCAAACTGGATCTGCGTCCGAAAGACCAGGTAGACTGGCTGATCGATTACCGACAAATGGGTGTTGGCGGCGATAACAGCTGGGGAGCCCGGCCTCACGATGAATATACCCTGCCAGTGGATACCATAAAATATGAGCTCCAATTTGGCATCATTCCATTCGATAAAGGCACTGACCTAATGAGACTGTCAAAGATAAGCATAGAACGATAACCGACAAGGAGCATCCATAAACACCATTTCAATTATTTCTTTTGTACTGGCAACAGCTGCGGTAGCCTTCTTTACCTATACCATTGTTGTCCGGATGAAAAAATCCGAAAATGTCACAGAAGAATATTTTACTGGCGGTAGGGCATTATCTTGGCCTGTCGTGGCTGGCTCCCTGTTGCTGACGAATCTATCTACAGAACAACTGGTAGGTTTGAATGGTGCGGTTTTCGGTGATAAAGCTCTGGTAGGTGTGGCTTGGGAAGCTCTGGCTGCATTTGCAATGATTGCCACGGCATTGCTGTTTTTGCCAACTTATATGGCCAGTGGTTTTACCACCACTCCGGCCTTTCTGGAAAAACGATTCGATAAAATGACCCGCTCTATGGTTTCAGGCCTTTTTCTTTTTGGCTATGTTACTGTCCTATTACCAGTAGTTCTCTACACAGGATCCCTGGCCTTGATCGGTATGTTTGATCTCAATATACCTTTATGGATGGTTGTTGCAACTATTGGTACCCTGGGTAGTTCCTACGCCATATTCGGCGGTCTCAAATCAGTTGCTGTTAGTGATACCTTAAACGGGATTGGGCTATTGGTTGGCGGTCTGACGATTCCATTTCTGGCCCTGGTAGCGCTGGGAGGTGGATCATTTTTTGAAGGGTTGTCAATTTTGGGCAGGGACAACCCTCAGTATCTTGCTGTTTTAACCCAGACTAATGTTGATAATAATGTTGTATCCGTTCCTTGGCCAACGCTGTTCACTGGAATGATGTTTATCCAGGTCTTTTACTGGTCAACGAATCAAGTTATTGTGCAACGGGCCATGGCGGCTCGCAGTCTGGAGGAAGGACAGAAAGGCGTTTTGTTTGCATCAACCATGAAACTGGTAGGTCCGATCATGCTCTGCCTGCCTGGTATTATCGCTCTACACATGACAGACCTAAATATTGAAAAACAGGATCAGGTTTATGGTGCCATTGTACGCCATGTATTGCCGGACTGGTCACTGGGCCTGTTTGCCGCAGTGCTTATGGGTTCTATCCTGAGTTCTTTCAACAGCGCATTGAACAGTGCATCTACGTTATTTTCATTACAGTTTTATCAAGGTTATATAAAACCATCTGCTTCCGGTGAAGAAATTGTGAAAACCGGAAAATACTTTAGTATCGGTCTGGCAGTGGCATCCATTCTTATAGCACCGCTCCTGGCCCAGATGCAGTCCATTTTTGAATATCTACAGAAAGTAAATGGTCTCTACAGCGTTCCCATCATTGGTATCTTTTTATTGGGTATCACTACGAAACACATTCCAGCCCTGGCTGCAAAAGTGGGCATGGTAGTAGGAATGGCCTTTTATGCCTTTTTCACATTTGTGAATATTAAAGATGTACCTGCGTTCTTTGCCAATGGAGAGGGTGATCTGCATTGGCTCCATGGCTATTTTATTAGTTTTCTGGCATCTGTGCTTGTTATGCTGTTCCTAGGACAGTTGTATCCCAAGACCGCAGCTGAAATT
>DTUG01000110.1 GCA_012964275.1 Fidelibacterota bacterium
CCTTCAGTGTCACTACAATGTTTGGCCAGTCTTACTACGGTTCCAAGTGCACCGGATATCTTTTCGGCTCAAAACAGAAATTGATCTATAAAGGGTTTTATGTTCTGGCGATACCGTTTGGAGCCCTGGTTTCTATCAAGACGGTGATAAGCCTGATAGATGGTGCCTACGCGGTGATGGCCATACCGACCATGACGTCCGCGCTGCTGCTTTCCCCGAAAGTTGTGGCAGAATCAAAACGCTACTTTGCAGCGCTGAATAAAAATTAAGTCAACTCTTTACGCCCATAGAGCAGGATCCAGCCGCCATCATTGGAATGGATGGTCATGGTTATTTCCGGGGAAAAGGCGCTGATAACGTCCATTGCTTGATCTGACAGAATGCCGGAAAGGAGCAAAACCCCGCCCGGTTCCATGCAGGACAACAATGTCTTTTTCAGGCCGATCAGGGTATTGGATAGGATATTGGCTATTACAACATCAAACGTATGCGGGGAGCTGAAATCGTCCAGGTGAAAAAAATCAGTCTTGGAGTTATTCAAACCCCGGTTCCGATCGGCATTGTCCAGGGCCTGGCGGTCAATATCAACACCAACTGTGTGCCCGGCACCCAATATTTCGGCCGCGATAGCGAGGATACCGGAGCCGCAGCCGAAGTCCAATAGACTCTGGCCTTTCTCAAGGTATATTTCTATCCAGCGCAGGCAGAGCTGGGTGGTAGGGTGTGATCCGGTTCCGAACCCTGAACCCGGTTCAATTATGATGGTTCTGCCTGCGAACCCCACCGCCGGCCGCCAGGGAGGCAGGATCCGCAGAAAATCAGAGAGCAGGATTTCCCTGAACTGGGCCCGGGAGTGCTTGATCCAGTCCCGGTCCTCAAAGATCTCTTCGGCAGGGTCAGGTATTGTTTCCAGGTCCAGTCGGGACTGAACATCCTTTACCAGTTTGCCAGTGTCCGTAGCGGCAGCTACCAGCAACACCAGGGAATGGGTATCACCATCGATAGTTTGGGGATTATCAGGATCATCAACCCAGTCAGATTCCTGTTCCGGACGGCGGTCTGTGATGGTCATAGAAAGGATCCGTTTCATATTCTCAAGCTTTTCGGTCACAGCCTGCAGGTTGTGTCCAGGAAGGTCCAGGGTAATATTTTTCCAAGCCGGCATACGTTGTAAATTAAAATACAATGGTAGAGCGTGGTACGTTAAACACGGAACAGCAAAACCAGGCATCCCTGGATATTGATGACCTGTCGATCAGCGATATTCTCCGAACCATTAACCGGGAAGACCAGACCGTAGCCTTGGCGGTGGAAAAGGCTTTGCCGGAGATCGAGGATACCATTGGTTTTACCACTTCGGCCTTGAAAATGGGCGGCCGTGTGTTTTATGTTGGTGCCGGTACCAGCGGGCGTCTGGGAGTTTTGGATGCATCGGAATGCCCGCCCACCTATTCTGCGCCGCCGGACTGGTTCATTGGCGTCATTGCCGGGGGAGACGAAGCGCTCCGGAAGTCCATTGAAGGTGCGGAAGATGAACCCAAACATGCCGCCAGAGATCTGGTTCCTTTTAATATCGATGAAAATGATGTGGTCATCGGCATCAGCTGCAGCGGCGCTGCTGCCTACGTGGTAGCGGCCCTGGATTTCAGCCGGGAAAGGGAAGCGAAAACAGTTTACATAGTCACAAACCCTGAGCCTTATAGGACCACCGCTGTGGATGTGATTATACGTGTGGATACGGGGCCGGAGATCATTACCGGTTCCACCCGAATGAAGGCCGGCACTGCTACCAAACTGGTGCTGAATATGATCTCGACCGCTACCATGATCCGTCTGGGGAAGATCTATGGCAATCTGATGGTGGACCTGATGGCAGTTAACGATAAGCTGGTGGACAGGGGCACCCGCATTATTCAGCAATTAACAGGTCTGGAATATGAAGCGTCCCGGCAAAAGCTGTTCGACGCGGGCAAATCCGTGAAAACAGCGGTAGTGATGGTCAAAAAGAACTCCGGCAGGAAAGAAGCGGAGAAGCTGCTGGCTGATGCCGGCGGTTTCCTTCGGTCAGTGATCGGATAACCATTGGTTCGTATCTTAACCAGTTTTGTCTGGCTGCTGATCTGTTTTTCCTGCGCTCCGAAAGAAGAATCCATTGTTCAACAGATGGAAGCCAAAGGACCGATTCCCCATCCCACAGAAGCACCGGATCAGTGGCTTCTGGCCCATATTGATGTGGAAACCACAGGCCTGCTGCCTGGCTACCACGAAATGATCGATATTGGCATTGTCATGACCACCCTGGAAGGCACGTTCATTGACAGTCTTTTTCTGCGGATCCAGCCGGCACACCCGGAACGGCTTTCACCGGGAGCCAGAGCGGTCAATGCCTTTGATGCCCATAAATGGGCGCAGCTTGGTGCCCTGAATCGATCTGCGGCAGTAGACAGTATTATTTCCTTTCACAAACGGGCGGCAGGAGATAATCACGTATTGATGGTGGCCTATAATTCCCATTTCGACTCTGCCTTCCTGGACCATCTTTTTCGATCGGCAAACAAGACCTGGCGGGAAATGTATTATTATTTTATTCTGGACATCCCTTCCATGGCCTGGGGACTGGGTCTCAAGGACCTGAACAGCGCCTGGATCATGGATCGTTACCAGGTAAAGGATGAGCCCCATATTGCTGACCAGCATACCGGGATCACCGGTGCCATGGTCAATGTACGCATTTACAAGGCCCTGCTCCAGTACCGTCAGGATCTGCTGGCCGCGGTGCCTGTGCCCTGAACCATGACTATATGGGCATAGTCGTTTTAATTTTTCATCGCTAATATGGAACAAACCTACTATTTTATCATTATCGGCGCCCTGTTGGTGGAATACCTGCTTTCCACCATCAGTTCTATCCTGAATATGGGCAGTATCTCACCGGAAGTTCCCCGGGAGTTCCGGGATGTTTACGATGCAGAGAAGTATGCCAAGTCCCAGGACTATCTGAAGGCCCAGACCCGGTTCGGCCTGTTTTCCGGAACCTTCAGCCTGGTATTGATCCTGGTGGTGATCCATGCGGGTCTTTTTGGTTTCCTGGATCAGTTTGTGCGCGACCAGACCGACCATTTTATCCTGGCCGGGCTGCTCTTTTTCGGCATCATCTTTATCATCCAGGATATTATTAGCCTGCCTTTTTCCATCTACAGCACTTTTGTGATCGAAGAAAAATTCGGCTTTAATCGTACCACACCCCAAACTTTTATCATTGATAAGTTCAAGGGGTACGCTCTGGTGGTTGTCCTGGGCAGTATGATCACAGTTCCTATCCTGTATTTCTTTGAAATATTCGGTAGCAGCGGCTGGTGGATCGCCTGGAGTGTCATGACCATTTTCATGATTGCTATTCAGCCCATCTTTGTCCATGTGATCGCCCCCATGTTCAACAAATTTACGCCGCTGGAAGACGGGGAGCTGCGCACCGCTATTGAAACCTATGCTGAAAAAGTAAAATTTCCTATCGGGCGCATTGACGTCATGGACGGGAGCAGGCGATCGGCCCATTCTAATGCCTACTTCAGCGGGCTGGGCAAGTCCCGCCGCATTGCCCTGTTCGATACACTGTTGGAAAAGCATACAACTGGAGAGATTGTCTCTGTGGTGGCTCATGAAGTGGGTCATTACAAGCTGAAACATATCATCCTGGGCACACTTCTGGGAATTGCAGAAACCGGGGTGATGCTGTATGTCTTTAACCTGATCATGAGTGATCAGGCACTTTTCGCTGTCTTTGGTGTGAACGCGGTATCAGTGTATGCCGGCCTGGTCTTCTTTGCCATGCTCTATGCCCCGGTCAACATGGTCACATCGATATTGACCACAGCTCTGTCCCGGAAGAATGAATTTGATGCAGATGCCTATTCATTAAAAACTACCGATAATCCGGAAGCCCTGATCAGCATGCTGAAAGGCCTGTCTGCCAGCAACCTGGCTCATTTAACGCCCCACCCCCTGAAGGTATTCCTGGCCTACAGCCATCCCCCGGTCAGCCAGCGTATCGCTGCCATTGCATCAAACTAACAAAGCGTCAATATCCTTCACGATGGATAAACGAATTATTGCTGCAGTTGTTCTGCTCCTGGCATTCAGCTGTTTCAAATATCCTCTGCCTGAACTTGCCATCAGTTCCAAGGCATCCCTCCAGGAAAAACTGGCGGCCATTGATACGTGGCTGGGGGATCTGGCGGATCAGAGAAAATTTAACGGTTCCATTGTCATTGCCCGTAACAGCAACCCCCTTCTGATTAACTCCTATGGATACGCTGACCGGAATCGCAGCATCCCCTTAACGGCGAAATCGTGCTTTCGCCTGGCATCCGTGTCCAAACAGTTTACTGCTATGGCCCTGATGATATTGAAGGAACAGGGAAAGCTTGGGTTTGATGATTATGTTCAAACATATCTTACGGATTTTCCCTACCCGAACGTGTCAATCCGCCACCTGCTGACACATACATCAGGGATTCCCGATTATGAAGATCTGGTGCTTAAACATTATCTCTCATTTTTCACTTTTCTGTTTTTCAGCACAGATCAATCAATGGACAACCTGTTTTATACAGGGGATCCCAGTCTTTTTAAAGACAGGTATAATATTCTTACCATGAAGGATGTTTTATCTCTGGTGGTCAAATACCAGGATCAAAAGAAGTTTCAGCCCGGCGAAAAATACAGCTACAGTAACACAGCATATGTGCTGCTGGCCTATATTGTGGAAACTGTTTCCGGGCAGACATTCGAGGCATTTCTTGATAAAAATATATTTGAGCCTCTTGGCATGGAAAACAGCAGCATCTGGAACTTGCTGTCCATCTCCAATAAACTGCCCAACCGGGTGGAAGGCACCTATGGCAACCGGTTGAACGATTACACCTGGCTCGATGGCATCGCAGGTGATGGGGCAGTATTTGTCAGTGCGGAGGATTTCCTGAAGTGGGATCGGGCACTAACCAGCCACACCCTGGTTTCTCCTGCTGTGTTCAGGGAAGCCACATCACCCTTTATCACAACTTCCGGCGACACGTCATACTACGGCTTTGGTTGGCGTCTAAGTGCAAAGGGTGATTTAATGAACCATACAGGCTCCTGGGTAGGTGCTCTCACCTATATATCACGAAGGCCCGCGAACCGGTCCCTTTTTGTATTATTGGACAGCTCTACGAATAAATATTACTTTGAGATCAGAGACAGGATCATAAAGGTCTTAGATGATGAAAACTTCTAATTGATTCGAATTTAGAATAACAGGAAGGTGATGAATGACATGAAGATCGCATTAATCCAGCAGCACGCTTCTACCGAAACAGCTGCCAACATTCGCAGGGGACTTGATAATCTGGATAAGGCGGCTGAGCAGGGGGCGGAGCTTGCCGTATTTGCCGAGCTGGCCTTTACCCGTTTCTTTCCCCAGTATGAAGCCCAAGGAGACGTTATTCACCTGGCGGAAACAGTACCGGGGCCTACCACGGAATTGTTCATGGCCAAGGCCGAAGAACACCACATGGTGATTGTGATCAACCTTTTTGAACTGGCAGATGGAAAGGCATATGATTCATCCCCGGTGATCGATGCGGACGGCAGTCTCCTGGGTACGACCCGGATGATACACATTACCAATTACGAATGTTTTTATGAAAAAGGGTACTATGCGGAAGGGGACCATGGCGCACCGGTATACGATACCGCTGTTGGTAAAATCGGGGTAGCCATCTGTTATGACCGCCATTACCCCGAATACATGCGGGCCCTGGCCGTGAAAGGCGCCGATGTGGTGGTGGTACCCCAGGCTGGCACTGTTGGCGAGTGGCCGGATGGACTTTATGAAGCAGAACTGCAGGTAGCGTCATTCCAGAATGGATACATCTGTGCTCTGGCAAACCGTGTCGGGAAGGAAGACCAGATGGAATTTTCCGGTGAATCCTTTATATCAAACCCGGCGGGGAAGGTGATTGCTCAGTCACCGGCGGGAGTGGATGATATTCTTGTTGCTGATCTGGATCTGACTGAAGTGAAAAGATCACACGCTCGAACCCTGTTTTTCCGGGATCGGCGACCTGAAATATATCCACTGCACTCGCAGGACGCCTAGATGCCGTGCTTCAGCCGATATTCCTGGTAATAAACATCCAGTGCGCGGGGGTATATATTTCCTTTCCAGACATAGCGCAGGGAGTCAGTTGTATGGGATACACCAATCTCTTCCACTGGTTTCTTAACGTGAACAAAGAACTGCTGTCCGATCCGGACCATTTGGGCATCATCAGGTTCTGTTCCCATAACATCCGTCATGAGTATAATATGGTTTGATTTCAGGTAGTCCACCAGCATGCCTTTAATCTGGTTTTCCAGGCCGGGCACCCATGATGCTTTCGATACCAGGCTCAGTATGGTGGAGAGATTAGGGCTATTCTTTCCTTCGAGAGCGATCCTGGCAGAGACCATATTCTCAAAATCCACATCCGTCATAAAGATGTCGGGTGTCCGGGTGGTCATGGCAAAGTGGGTAGATGCTTCAAATGCATTATTGATCTCCCGCCACAGCATTTCTGCAGTGACCTCCCCTTCCACGAACTGAACTAACATTTTATTGTTTACTGAAGAGACCAGAAAGGTATTGTTGCGGCCCATTGGAATATGGCACTCGATAGTGACAATGGATGGCACGATCACCTTTCGGCCGCTTTTCACAGCCAGGTTTAACTGGTTTCTGATGGCGCGGCCAATACACCCAAAGCTCAGGATGATCACTTCTTCGAAGTTATTGCGCCTGGAATTGATTTGAAGGGTAAATAGAATATCGCCTTTTTCAATCTCGGATAAGGACAGGGCCCGGTCGTCATATTCGATCCGAAAATAGCTCATGCCTTTTATGACATCGTTCACAAAAGGCCGTGAGTCGGCTATGGATAGGACACGTTTATTTGCCGGTAGCAGAGAGACTAATAAGATGCAGGTGATAAGAATCCTGGCTGCAGTTTTAGCCATCTTAGGAAAGATCCAAGTAAAAACAGAGTTATTCCGCAGATTTTCCATCAATAATAATTGAAATAATACTGCATAATGGCAGGTTGTTACAACGTCATTGCGGATGAAATGAAGCAATCCTTTAAGGTTAACATTTTACAAGATCAGTTCGCTGCTTTGTGCTCTACGGACGCTCGGAATGACACTCATATTTTATATTCTTTAAGTAGAATAAGTGAACCAATACTATTATATAAATGCAAGAATTATTATATGCACATAAATTATAATGGTTCGATTGAATCAATAAGCCTGTTTTTAGTTTACTGACATCCTGGCCTTTTGAAAACGGCCATTATCACAATATCAAAAGGAGATATGATGACCAGAAAGCCTGTTTTTTGGGCCGTATTTGCCATCTTGTTTGCTGGCTCAATATTTTTCTGGACACAGAACTATAATAAAGCATTTCCTGTTGTATCGCTTGATATCCGCATGAACCGGGAGATGGCTATGTCTGCCGCCGCAGACCTGGGGGACAAATACAACTGGCACCCCCGGGAGTACCGCACAGCAGTGACCTTCTACTCGGAACGAAATGTACAGACCTTTGTGGAGCTGGAGGGTGGAGGACTGGAAACGTTCAAGTCATTATCCGCTGACAGCTTATACTTCCCCTATGGTTGGCAGGTACGGCACTTCCAGGAGAATAACCCCAATGAGACCAGTGTATGGTTTACCCCGGCGGGAGATCCCTATTGTTTCAGGCAGAAACTGGGGGAAGATGAACCGGGCGCAGCCCTGGGCCGGGATTCCGCCCTTGCCGTTGCCCTGGCCGGTCTGCGTGATGAGTGGGCTGTGGACCTGGAGTCCTATGAACTGGTGGATGAGGCAGAGAAGACCCAGCCCGGCGGGAGGGTAGACCATACCTTTACTTACCAGCGCTCCGGGTTTGAACTGGGGGAGAATGGTTTTCTGCGCCTGCGGCTTGTGGTCAGTGGTGATATCCTTACGGAACTGATGCATTTTTTCCAAGTCCCGGAAGCTTTCCAGCGGCGCTTTAGTGAAATGCGCTCAGCCAATGACAAGATTGCTTTTTTATCGGTCCTGGCCATGGTTTTGCTGTATGGACTTGGCGGCTGTGTCCTGGGTGTGTTTTTCCTGATGCGCCAGCGCCGGGTGCTGTGGAAAACCGCCTTACTGTGGGGATCCTTTGTCTCATTTGTGCAGGTGGTTTCCCAGATAAATTTTTTGCCCTTGATGTGGATGAATTATGATACTGCGATTGCGACCGGGAGCTTTATAACGCAAATAATTATTAGCAGTATTGTTGGTTTTTTACTGCAGGCCGTCATGTATACTCTCTCTTTTATTGCTGCAGAGAGTCTGAGCCGCAGAGCCTTCCCAAACCATATCCAGTTCTGGAAACTGTGGTCGCCTGATACTGTCGGATCGACATCTATCCTGGGCCAAACCATCGGCGGCTTTATGATGGCCGGACTGTTTCTGGCATACAGTCTTATTTTTTATATGTTCACACAGAACAACCTGGGCTGGTGGTCGCCGGCAGATACCGATTATAACCCTAATATTCTTGCGGCATATTTCCCCTGGCTGACATCCATTGCTATATCTCTCGGTGCCGGTTTCTGGGAAGAGTGCCTTTTCCGGGCGGTGCCTATTGCGGGCGCGGCGCTGATTGGCGATCGCTATGGGAAACGTAATCTATTCATTGGGGTGGCCATGGTTGTACAAGCGCTCGTCTTTGGCGCTGGTCATGCGAACTATCCCGTGCAGCCGGCCTATGCCCGGGTGATTGAGCTGATTATTCCATCGCTGGCCTTCGGCTTTCTGTACCTGCGCTTTGGCCTGCTAGTGGGCATTGTCATGCATTACGCGGTTGATGTTGCTTTTATTTCGTTGCCGCTTTTTGTAGCCGATGTGCCGGGGATTTGGGTGAACCGTATGTTTGTGATCCTTTTGCTGCTGGTTCCGCTGTGGGTTATTATTTATCGCCGGGTAAAGGCAGGCCGCTGGGTTAACCAGCTGGAAAATGTCTATAATCAGCATTGGCTGCCGCCAGCCGAACCTGTGGATAATAATATTCAGGATGACGTTATTGAGCCCGTCAAACAGGATTCTATTCTGGCTGTGGATAAAGTTTTGATGGGATTTGCCGCAACAGGTCTTGTACTGTGGATCTCCCTGACCCCGTTTCAGGCAAATGTGCCCGCTATGGAAATTTCACGTGCGGATGCAGAAGAAATTGCAGCCAAAACGTTTGCAGAACTGGGAGTTATACCGGATTCGGGCTGGACCGTCATGAGTCGCGTTCTATCGGGAAAGAGCCAGGATGACCGCTTTATATGGCAAACTGCAGGCCCCGACATATTTTCCAAACTTATTGGTAATTATCTTGAAGAGCCTGCGTGGTTTGTGCGTTATCGGATGTTTGAAGGAGACGTGGCAGCAAGAGCGGAAGAGTATATGTGCTGGATTAATTCAAAAGGGGAATCCTACCGGACAGCGCATAGACTGCCGGAAGACAGAGCCGGAGCCGCCATCAGTGAAGATGAAGCAAGATCCATTGCCCTTGGTGTCCTGAAGGATAAATATGCTCTGAACACGGATTCGCTGGTCGAACTGGAGTCCGTATCATCCAAGAAGCCGAACCGCTTGGACTGGGAGTTCAAATATCAGGACACAACCATGGTGGATCTGGAACAGGGTGAACTGCGGCTCTGGGTGAAACTTGTTGGAGATGAGGTCGGTGATTATCAAAAAATGGTTCATGTTCCCGAAGAGTGGGAACGGGCTGAGAAAGAAAAAAATGCAAAACGGACACCGGTCACCGTTTCCATGATCCTGGTGGTTGTCCTATCCCTGCTTGCGTGCCTGGTGCTGGGCGTGATCCGCTGGAGCAATAAACAGTTTAATAAAGCCCTGTTCTTAAAGGCGCTTGTGGGCATCATTGCGATCTCGGTACTTGGTTCATTGAACGAAATACCCACCATGGTGTGGCATTTTTCAACATCAAAACCATGGAATGACCAGGTATTCCAGGAAATCGGAAGCACGGCCTTGTTCATCCTGTTCATTGGGCTTTTCTATGCGGTGATGGCGGGTGCAACCCACAATTTGGTCCACACTAAAATATACCTTAATGGGGATAAGAATCCCCTGAAAGGGCTTTACATCGGACTTTTTCTGGCGGGTCTGTTGGCCCTGGTCAATACGTTCTTTCCATCCCGAGGACCACTGTTTGGATCCTGGGGAGCACTCGCAATGCAGGTTCCGGTTCTGCATGAGATCATCAGTCCCCTCGGTGATTTTATCATCCTGACCCTGATCGTCCTGGTGGCCGTGATCGGTATCAGCGCGTTAACAAAAAACTGGAGTGTGAGAAGAGAACTGGCCGCAGCCTATATTGTTATTCTGGGACTGGCTAAGGTTTCCGGAAACGGCAGTGCCCTGGAAGTTTTATCCCTGTGGTTGGTTTGCGGGGTCGTCCTGGGTGCTGTCTTTATCATGATCTACAGGGATCTTTTAAGAATGAACCCGGCGATCATCCCTATCACGACTGGGACACTTGTGGTTCTTGGACTCCTTGAAAATGGACTGCTGGGCCTGCATCCCAGCGCGTTGATCGGGTCGCTGCTTGGCTGTGCGGCGGTCAGCGCGGTGGCTTATATCTGGTACTTGGAACTGCTCAAGGCACCCAAAGAAAAAGCGGCCGGATAGAATTCCTGGCATTCATCTCTTCGCAATGGCCATAGATTTCCATGGGTCCGGTATAAGTAACTTTGCTCGGTAACATGATCGCCATCCAGCCTGTCTTTTCCAACGTGCTTGCCCGAGCATTTTCCTGCTGGGCTTTAGTCTCGGTCCTAACCGCGGACCAGGGCGAGAAGATCGAGTTTGCCAGCGCCAATCCTTTCTCCTTCTACCATATAATTACAGACCTTGAGAACCAGGGATCCCAGGATAGTTACGGCATACTGCGCCTGCCGGATGAACCAGAACAACAAAACCTGCCCCTGGTGCTTGGGGTGAACGGCAGTAAGAACTGGGCCGACCATCACCTGGAATACCTGGCCATGTACCGTGAAATGGGTTTTGCCACTTTTGAGCTGCACAGTTTTAACAGCCGGAATGTGTCATCCACCGTGGGTGAACAAATATCTGTGACAACCGCAATGATGATCCTGGATGCCTACCGCGCCCTGGATAAATTGATCCAGGATCCCCGTATTGACAGCCAACATATTGCGGTGACGGGGTGGAGCCTTGGCGGTGGGGTTGCGCTGTTCTCTGCCTGGAAACCGCTGGTAAAAGCCATCGCGCCAGAAGGCCGCTTTGCGGCTCACTTATCCATTTATCCGCCCTGCATGTTTGACATGGAATTGATCGAATTTTTGGATGCGCCCATACATATTTTATCAGGAGAACTCGATAATTGGGTGCCGGCCGACGCCTGCGAAGACCTGGTGGTGGATATGCTGGCAGAAGGCGTGGATGTCGGCATTACAGTTTACCCGGATGCGCACCATGGTTTTGACCGGGAAGGTCCACTATTGGTTGATGAAAAGGGTTATACGGCGGCGGACTGTCATTTTCCCATGCGGGCAGATGGGGCACTGCTGACGAATTTCCTGAAGATCCCTATGATCACGCCGCTGCGGCAAAAGATTGCCCTGGCGTTTTGTGCCGGGCGGGGGCCGACCCTTGGCGGGAACCCGGACGCAAGAAAAGCTTCTTTTGAATTTGCCCGGGATTTCATGCGCAAGCACCTGGCACGATAACTCCTTTTTCTGTTTTAAAGCGTAGATAAAGCTGTTTTAATTTCAGCCATGGAAAATCCCGCAATCATATTATGGATCCCGTTGATCCTGATAGCAATCGCCAGTATTATAAAATTATTGAATCAAAGATCATCCAGCGGAAAACCCTGGATCCGCATTGAAAAGGTAGAAGACGATGAATAAACATTTAGCGTTAAGGTCGGGCAACCCGGCTTTAAGATCATCTACATTCAGGAACCATCTTTCGGCGAGAACGGAAGGCGCCATGACGCTGGAAGGGACCGTTAACAAGACCGGTTTCGTTCTCATCCTTACTATATTCAGCGCCGGTTATACCTGGGGCAGTCCTGCACTGCACGGGCTGGCCATCCCTGCGGCGATCGTTGGTTTTGTCCTGGCCCTGGTTACCATCTTTAAGCCCACGGTCGGCCACATCACCGTTCCCGCCTATGCAATTGTAGAAGGTGTATTCCTGGGTACTATTTCAATGGTGTTTAATGCCCTGTATCCGGGCATTGTTGTCCAGGCGGTCTTCCTGACCTTTGGCACATTGGGCGCTTTGCTGCTGGCCTATAAATCGGGCCTGATCCAGGCAACGGAGAATTTTAAGCTGGGGGTGGTAGCGGCCACCGGCGGAATCGCTATTTTATATCTCATCAATATCGCTATGAGTTTCTTTGGTTCCGGTATCGGTATCATCTCTGGGAACTCAACCATGGGTATCCTGTTCAGCGGTTTTGTAGTGGTGATCGCGGCGCTGAACCTGGTCCTGGATTTTGATTTTATTGAAGAAGGTGCTGAAATGGGTGCGCCCAAGTATATGGAATGGTACGGCGCCTTTGGGCTGCTGGTGACACTGATCTGGCTCTATCTGGAGATCCTGCGGCTGCTAGCTAAGCTCCGGAGCAGGCGCTAATCCAAGAATTGTCATACTGAGCAACGCGAAGTATCTCATACGAGCGTTTTCCGCATTTCTGATGTTTGAGATTCTTCTTTCGCCA
>DTUG01000111.1:0-18027 GCA_012964275.1 Fidelibacterota bacterium
AGTACATAACCTAGTCTGGCTTTCTCTGGGCCAAAAACAACAATGAGAGTATCCTTACCAGTTGCTTTATCACCGTCATGATCAGGAAATTCATTAATATAGAGAATAGCTGCCACTAGCAACCCTAATGGTATGCCGGCAAGAAATGCTACCGGCAACAATTCGCCGGTTTGAACCAGTGCGCTACCCGCTACCATAAGCGGTCCAAAATTTAATCCTACCAGTAATTCACCAAATCCTTTTCTGGATGCAAACCGAAACGGTGGTGCAGTATAAAAAAATCCTGAAACTGCGCCAGTAATCCCCAACCAAAGAACTGTATTTCCAGCTTTTATAATTAATGGAATACCCACTAGAGCACTCAATGAAAATGAAATCAGTGAAACTAATAACATGCCCTTAGCGGAAATGAGGCCCATTTGGATGCTCCGACTTCCGCCTGAAAAAGGAACCATATAATTATAATTAGCTTCGTCAGTTCCGCTGGTATGGTCAAAGTAATCATTGGCCGTGTTTGTAGCAATATGTAGCAGACAACCGCCTAGAACGGTTAATCCGAGCCAACCCCAACTCAGGGGGAACCCAGCCGATTTTGCTACGGCTGCACCAACCAGAATGGGCACAATGGTTGCCGTGAGAAACGGCAAACGCATAATGACCATCCAGCAGAAAATTTTTGTCCATAAACTGATGATTGGGCGCACCTCATCAGGTGTTTTATTTTCCAAAGGAGTTGTGATGCCGCAATACCCGATATGTTCTCCATTTTTCCCTTTGGTAGGTGTGATTTTGACGTGACAGGGCATTTCATGACCGTCTTTATGCAGAAATACAGTATCACCTTCCCAAACTCCTTTCTCTACGGATTCTTTCAACCAATTAACTACATGGCCCAAGACTACCTGCCCGGGGCTAAAATCACTGACCCGGCCCTTGCCAATGATTTCATCTAAAGTATATCCAAAAAGTTTCTGGGCTCCTTCACTGAAGGTTTCAACTTTTCCATCCAGATCGCAGGTAATAACACTTTTTAATAAATCATTCATTTGTTGTTTATAACGGTATAAAATCTGTTTTAAATAATTAAAAACTCAAGTGAAATTTAAAGTGCCCGAACCGTTCTAGAGGAATAAAAAATACTCAAATTGTGAGTAACTATTATTTCAGGAAGAATATTATAAAGGGTATTTTTTATATAGGTATATACTGTTAAATGAGTATCCCCACTAAACGCATCGCATTTCACACTCTTGGGTGCAAACTGAACTTTTCAGAGACGGCAACCATTTCCCGTGATTTTTCCCGTCATGGATTTGAAAAAGTGGACTACCGGGACGAAGCGGATATCTATGTCTTGAATACATGTTCTGTCACCGAAAATGCAGACAAAAAAGCGCGTAAACTGATACGCCAGGCGAAACGCCGAAATCCTGATTCATCCGTTGCTGTGATTGGATGCTATGCCCAGCTCAAACCCAATGATATTGCTGCTATTGATGGTGTAGACATCGTTTTGGGTACTGAAGAAAAATTTAATCTCCTGAATCATTTGGATAACATTAATTCGAATAGCAGGACTAAAGTCATACAATCCAAGATCGATCATATCAACAAGTTCACACCATCCTATTCATCGGAAGAACGGACACGCTCATTTTTAAAAGTACAGGACGGTTGTGACTATACTTGTTCGTTTTGTACCATTCCACTGGCTCGGGGTAAGAGTCGAAGCCATACCATTGAAAGCACTATGAAAGTAGCGAGAGAAATGGCGGAAACTGATGCCAGAGAGATCGTACTTACCGGTGTGAACATTGGAGATTTTGGTAAAGGGAGCGGTGATACATTTTATGATCTCATCCAACAATTGGATACTCTGGATGGGATTGACCGAATCCGAATCTCATCCATCGAACCAAACCTGCTTACTGATGGGATCATTGAATTTTGTGCATCATCTCAAAAATTCATGCCTCATTTCCATGTACCGCTTCAATCTGGGTCGGACAAAATATTAGGTGCAATGCGCCGAAGGTATAAACGGGATCTTTATGAAAGAAGAGTTCTAAAAATACAACAAAGTATCCCTGATTGTTGTATTGGTGTGGATGTAATCGTGGGTTTCCCTGGCGAGACGAATGACGATTTTCTGGACACTTACAATTTTCTGAAGGGATTGGACATTTCTTATATCCATGTGTTTACATATTCCGAGCGACCCAACACGGATGCTATCGACATAGGAGAAGTTATTTCCAGAGAGAAACGGGCTGAACGGAGCAAAATGCTCCATATTTTGTCAGATAAAAAACGCCGATATTTTCAAGAACAGTTTTTAGGTCAAACTCGTCCTGTACTGGTTGAAAGTACCCTGGATGGAAAGGCTACTGGACACACAGATAATTATATTAAAGTAAAGTTTAAAAATGACTCAAATTTGAATAATAGTATAGTGGATGTTGTTTTGATGAAAATTACTGCAAATATGATAATGGGTTACGTTGATTTAAATAACGATTATTCTTAATTGATTATTTTTTAAGGTTCTATGTAGTATTCTGGGGACGGGCAAGTACAAACTAAGTTTCGGTCACCGAAGGCATTATCCACTCGGCCCACTGGAGGCCAATATTTATAATCTTTAAGCCAATCAGCAGGATAAGCGGCTTGTTGTCTGGAATAGGGATGATTCCAATTATCAGATGCTATGTGTTTTGCGGTATGTGGTGCATTTTTCAGTGGATTATCATGCGGATCTACTTCACCCTTTTCCACGTTCATTATTTCATGTTTAATGAAAATCATTGCATCACAAAAGCGGTCTAACTCTTCTTTAGTTTCACTTTCTGTAGGCTCGATCATCATTGTTCCTGACACTGGCCACGACATTGTGGGGGCATGAAATCCGTAATCCATCAATCGTTTGGCGACATCTTCCTCAGAAATACCGGAAGATTGTTTAATCGGCCGGAGATCCACGATGAACTCATGAGCGTTCAAACCATTCTTTCCACGATAAAGGATAGGGAAGCAATCCTCAAGCCTTTTTGCCATGTAATTAGCATTTAAAATTGCCACTTGGGTTGCGCGTTGTAACCCATTGGTGCTCATCATGGCAATGTACGCCCAAGAGATGGTAAGAATACTACTGCTTCCATAGGGTGCAGAAGCAACAGCATGGATAGCATGCTCTTTACTGGAATTTATATGAAAATGTCCCGGTAAATAGGGAGTCAGATGATTCATACATACAATTGGACCCATTCCCGGTCCACCGCCACCATGTGGAATACAGAATGTTTTGTGAAGATTGATATGCATAACATCGCCACCAAACTTACCCGGTCTGCAGAGGCCAACCATGGCATTGAGATTAGCCCCATCAATATAGACCTGACCGCCATGTTGGTGTACAATCTGGCACGTATCACGAATCGTTTCTTCAAAAACTCCATGTGTAGATGGATAAGTAACCATAATGGCCGCAAGATTATTCGAATGTTCTGTTGCCTTAAAACGCAGGTCATCCTGATCGATATTGCCACTATCATCGGATTTTAATATTACAACTTTCATTCCAGCCATAACGGCGCTTGCTGGATTCGTCCCATGAGCTGATGAAGGAATAAGACAAACATTACGATGGTGGTCTCCTTTTGCTTCATGGTAGGCCTTAATAATTAATAATCCTGTATATTCTCCTTGGGAGCCAGAGTTGGGTTGCATTGAAAAATTATCAAAACCAGTTAATTCAACCAGCCAATCACCAAGTTGATGAATTAAAGAATAGTAACCGTTCGTTTGTTCAGATGGAACGAATGGATGGATACCACTGAACTCGGGCCAGGTAACGGGAACCATTTCAGATGTGGCATTAAGCTTCATAGTGCAGGACCCCAGGGGAATCATACTTGTATTCAGTGATAGATCTTTCATCTCAAGTTGATGGAGATAACGCAACATTGCTGATTCTGAATGGTATTGATTAAAAACTGGATGTTGTAGATAAGATGATTGCCGCTTCAGGTTATCTGGTATATAATTATTTTTACTTTTTGAAGGACTGGTATTAAATATATTAAGAATGTCATCTATGTCCTCTAATGTGGTTGTTTCATCGATGGCGATTCCAACTGTTTCATCCCCATAATCACGTAAATTTATTTCTACAGCAAGAGCTTTTTTCTGCCAATTTTCTGTTGTAGAAAACCGAATAGTATCAAAGAAGCATTTATGGTGTAGGACATATCCAGCTTTGCTTAATGAACTGGCTAGTAAGTTGGTTAGACCATAAACACGTTCGGCTATGTTTTTTAATCCCTGAGGACCATGGTAAACAGCGTACATCCCTGACATAATCGCTAAAAGAACCTGAGATGTACAAATATTAGATGTGGCTTTTTCACGACGGATATGTTGCTCACGAGTCTGCAACGCCATTCTTAAAGCAGAATCACCGTGTGAGTCTCGGGAAACACCTATAATGCGTCCGGGAATTTTTCGTTTAAATTTATCCGATGTAGCAAAAAAGGCAGCATGAGGCCCACCAAATCCTAAAGATACCCCAAACCTCTGGGCATTACCAACAGCAGCATCGGCATCCATTTCTCCAGGTGGTTTTAGTAAAGTGAGTGCCAAAAGATCAGTTACCATACACACATAAGATTTATTTTCATGTGCGGAATTACACATTACGGAGAAGTCCTGAATAGATCCTTCTGTATCTGGATATTGTATCAAGGCACCAAAAATGGACTCATTAAAATTAAAATTGGCATGATCGGTGATTGTAAGTTGAATTCCCAATGGCTCTGATCGTGTTTTCAGAACATCTATTGTTTGCGGATGACATTTATCCGAAACTAAAAAAGTGTTTTTGCTGGAATCTCTCGTTGCATTAAAGAACATAAGCATGGCTTCGGCTGCCGACGTTCCTTCATCTAACAAAGATGCATTTGCCAATGGAAATCCGGTAAGATCTGAAATCATGGTTTGGAAATTCAGCAGTGCCTCTAATCGTCCTTGGCTAATTTCTGCTTGGTAAGGGGTATATTGGGTATACCAACCCGGATTTTCAAGAATGTTCCTTTGTATAACAGTTGGTGTAACTGTCCCATAATATCCCATTCCAATTAAGGATTTGAATACGTTATTGTTTTTGGAATATTTATGCAACTCTGCTATAGCCTGAGTTTCGGATAGAGCTGTTGGGATCTTAGATTGATATAGTGATAGAATATTTTCAGGAATTACTGATTGAACTAAATCATTCAATGAATCAAATCCTATATAATCAAGCATAGATTCTATGTCTTTATCCTGTGGGCCTATATGCCTTGATAAAAATTTGTTTGGGGTTCTACTCATGTTTCCAGGAAGTAATATTTTAGACTAGGGTGTGAAAAAACTATTGAACACTCAATCGGAAATTTATAAGAATTTTACCTTGAAATACGATGGGGATTAGGGCAAACTTTTAATTAGTGTGATGGGTCAATCAGATAAAAAGATAATACATCAGGAAATAGTTAAAGTAGGTGATCGAGTAATTATTGATAATATGGAGTGGAAAATAGCAGAGATTAAAGGACATATGATAATATTATATCATGAAGATGTGGATGGTTCTGGACAAACAATTTTGAAATCTGTTGCTGAAGTAAAAAATCTATTATCATCACAACGATATCTATAACCATAACATAAAATAATTCAATTACATTTTCATCATGGGAATCGATAAATTTGTGTACTTCTATTGCTAATATTTTTTATGAATACGCTATACAAAGGAAAAATGTGTTAATTAAAATACCACTGCGGTTACTGAATTTGATTCAAATAATTAAATTATCCAATGCACCATTTGTGGTGCATTTTTTTTGATAAAAGGTCGTAGAGAATGTCCATGCAGCATTTGATTGAATTACAGAAAATTGATACCCAATTACAAGATTTAGAGAGCTTGCTTGGTGATTTGCCAAGAAGGGTGAATGAAATGAATCAGGAAGAGAAATCCTTACGTAATAACCTTGAAGAAAATAATATTCGGTTGAAAATAATTAAGGTGGAATGTCACAAATCGGAGGTAAAAGTTTCAGAAATCGATGATAAAATCAATAAAATCAAAGATCAACTGTTTTTAGTGACGAATAATAAACAGTATGATGCTTTAATGAATGAAATTGATCATCTGAAAGAAGAAAAATCGCGTTTAGAATCTGAGATACTAACTTATTTAGAAGAAAATGATACAATTGTAAATAATATTGAAGACGAAGAAACACAACTAAAATCATTAAAAAATGATTTAGTTACTCGTAGAAAAATACTTGAAACAGCTTTGTCTGAATCTGCAGGCGAAAAATCAGTTCTAGAACAGAAGCGGGAAAACGAAGTGAAAAATATTGATCCTAGTACCATTGCTGTATATAATCAGATAAGCGCCGCAAGAGATGGATTAGCTGTTGTGCACTTATCTGGTAGTTCCTGCGGTGGCTGTGGTGCAGCCGTAACGATGCAAATTGTTTCTGAAATCCGTTCTGGAAGTATCATACATCGTTGTGACGTATGTGCTAGGTTTGTATACAGCAATCAGAATTCAATTAATTGAATTCAGTTTATTGAAAAATTGAGCCAGTTGGATGGTTACTCTTGGAAAACCGTTGGTAGTCCAAGAGAGGAAAGTCCGAGCACCGCAGGATAGGGTGCCTTGTAACGCAAGGAATCCGTAAGGATATGGAAAGTGCAACAGAAAAAAAACCGCCTTGGCACATGTGCCAAGGTAAGGATGAAAAGGTGGTGTAAGAGACCACCAGTCTTTCTGGAGACATAAAGAGCTTGTAAACCCCACCTGGTGCAAGACCGAATAGGTTCAGAGATGTGATCCGCATCTTTTGATGGACGGGTAGGTTGCTTGATCTCGATGGTAGCATTGAGACTAGACGAATGACCATCTATCCCTGATTTCAGGGTGGACAGGACTCGGCTTACAGACTGGCTCAAATAATTTTACTCATTAATTTCTACCATGCGTTGGCGTATTCTAGATCCAGATCAGTCTCGTTTGAACTATTTAATGCGAGAATTTCAAGCACCTGAAATTATTGCCCGAATGATTGCCAACAGAAAAATCGAATCACTTGAATTGTCTCGCTCATTTTTTGAACCATCCGTAGTCGATTTTCACGATCCATTTCTTATGAAAGATATGAGAAAAGCCGTAGATAAAATCGCTCAAAATATCAGGTCCGGAGATTCAATTTTCGTTTTTGGAGATTATGATGTAGATGGCACATCATCATCACTATTATATACGGGCATTACAGCGCTTGGAGGAAAAGTAGTTACATATATTCCCAATCGGGATAATGAAGGTTATGGATTATCCGAATTGGGTATAGATACAGCAAAGCGGAAAGGCTCAAATCTTTTAATTACATGTGATTGTGGTATCAATGCGTTTGATAGAATCAATTATGCAACATAGATGAACATAGATGTCATCATTACTGACCACCATATTCCCGGGGACACAATTCCCCAGGCTTTAGCTGTTCTGAATCCGAAACAGATAGATTGTTTATACCCTTTTAAAGAATTGTGTGGATGTGGTGTCGCCCTCAAGCTTATGACTGATTTGACGAAAAAATTTAATGCCTCTTTTGAATTAATTATTGATTTACTGGATTTAGCTGCTTTAGGTACAGCAGCAGATTTAGTACCTATGGTAGATGAAAATAGACTTATTGTTTCATTTGGATTAGAAACGCTAAAAAACACCAAGCGACTTGGAATTCGTGAATTACTCAAAGTCGCCGGCGTTGATCTAGACAGGAATTTAAATGTGTCTCAGGTAGTTTTTCATGTTGCACCGCGTATTAATGCTGCTGGTAGGCTAGGTGACGCAAATCGTGTCGTAGAACTTTTAACAACAACTGCCTACAATACTGCTGCGCAGTTGGCGAGAGAACTTGACGAAGAAAACAAACGACGTCAAACAATTCAACAGGAAGTTATAGATGAAGCAATTCTAATGGTAAATTCCAATGTTGATCTGGAAAATGACGTTGCCATCATTCTTGGGTCGGAAGGTTGGCACCAAGGTGTTGCTGGAATTGTTGCCTCAAAACTGAAGGAAATGTACCATAGACCATCATTAATAATTTCATTTGATAAAGAAGGAGTTGGCAAGGGATCAGCTAGGAGTATAAACAGTTTAGACCTATATAAAGCATTAGACTTCACTAAACATTGGTTACACAATTATGGCGGTCATGCTATGGCAGCGGGACTGTCTTTAAAGAAATCAAATTTTAATTCTTTTCGGAAAGAATTCATGGAATATGCAAAATCCGTATTAAAAACGAGGGATTTGGAACCGGTCATCATATTGGAAGGTGAATTATTATTGCTGGATATAAATCGAAGATTCATGAAATTCTTGGAAAAACTCGGACCATACGGCCCCGGGAATATGCGCCCGAAATTTGCAGTCAGAAGTGTAGATATTGTAGGTAATCCCCGTATTATTGGCAATGGTGACCATATTCGTTTCCAGGTAAAACAAGGACATTCAACTTTCCCGGTTATAGGATTCAACTTAGCTTCAAAATATGAAAATTTGATCCTAGGTCAACCAGTAGACATAGCATGTGTTGTAGAAACTAATATTTGGAAAGGTATTGAATCTGTGCAATTAAATGCTCGGGATATACAACTTTTAGCTTCCGCCAATGGACGTACTTAAATTTTTACTTTATACCTATAAAAATGGGAAACATCACTAGTGGATAAGTTGTTTTTTAATGATGACCATTTAATGATCCGGGATATGGTTAGGGATTTTGCTGAAACAGAAGTGAGGCCTGTTGCTAAGGAGATGGACAGGAAAGAGAAATTTCCAAAAAAATTAGTTGCTCAAATGGGTAAACTAGGGCTGATGGGAACAATCATTCCGGAGAAATATGGAGGTGCCGGACTGGATATGATTTCCTTTGTAACAGCCATCATTGAATTAGCCCGGGTTGATGCTTCTGTGGCGATTACCATGGCTGCCCATACATCTTTGGGATCTGTTCCGATTCTTCTACTAGGAAACGAAAAGCAAAAACAAACATATTTGCCCAGATTAGCCAGCGGGGAAATAATTGGCGCTTTTGGATTAACTGAACCCGATGCTGGTAGTGATGCAGGTGCAACAAGGACAAAAGCAATTTGGGATGGAAATAATTATATTGTAAATGGCGGAAAAATATTTATTACAAATGCCGGCGAAGCTGGTCTTTTATCTTTCACATCTCAGGTTGAGGTTAATAATGAATTGAAGGGAATTGCTGCATTTGTTATACCAATTAAAACTGCAGGTCTTGAAATTGGTCCAAAGGAGAAAAAAATGGGTTGGCGAGCCAGTGATACCCGTCAATTGTTTTTTAAAGATTTGAAAGTTCCACCTGAAGCCATGTTGGGTCAGGTCGCTGATGGATTTAAATTTTTTTTAAAAACATTAACATCTGGCAGAATCTCAATTGGAGCATTATCTATTGGCACTGCATTAGGAGCCTATGAGAATGCGTTGCAATATGCAACGGAGAGAGAAGCTTTTGGGAAGCCAATATATAAATTCCAATCCATTGGATTTAAGTTGGCCGATATGGCAACGGAAATTGAAGCAGCAAAACTGATGGTATACCATGCTGCCTGGTTAAAAGACAAGGGTATGGATTTTACTAAGCAGGCAGCTATGGCCAAATTATTTGCTAGTGAGATGGCAATGAAGTCAACCACAGAAGCAATACAAGTACTTGGTGGGTACGGATATGTTAAAGAATATGATGTAGAGCGGTTTTTCCGTGATGCGAAAGTACTTGAGATTGGTGAAGGAACCAGTGAAGTTCAGCGAATCATCATCACTCGTGAAATTTTGAAGGATTTTAAAATACCATGATCAGAAACAATAGATCAGAGCACGCCATTTCAGATCAACCAATTTCTTTAAGTCAATTCTGGATTCAATATTTAATCATATTTGGATTGATTTTAGTTATTTCTCTACTTTTTCCCAGGGGACAATCTTTGCAGTATTCCTATCAATTGAATGATATTTCCCGCGATCCTATCATTGCCCCTTTCACCTTTTCAATTTTAAAAACAGATGAGAGATATAAGCAGGACCGAGATGAGCGCAGAAAGTCGGTTCCGTATGTATTTAATCGAGATGAAAAAATTGTTGAAATGCAAATAAATGCCTTGGACGCATTCTTTGCCACTGTCAACGAACTTCGATATGCAATGTGGAGATTTAATGAATCAAAGCAGTTAGTATTCGAACGTAAATACCATCCTAGCGGAGAGAAAGCACAATCGGAGTATATCGCAGACAGCACAAACCTGTCTATATTGACATCAGAATTCAATAAAATATATCCATTTACGGCGTTAAAGGATTCTTCGTGGAAAAAATATCTTTCTTCTGAGCAAAATCCTCGCAATTTGAAAGATTGGAGCATTCATAAGGAATTAGTACAGCAAATTTGTAGAAACAGATGGGCAGAAGGTATTTATGATATTCCAATAGACAGCATTATCAGTATAGAGGTAACTGTTAACCAGGAGGAAGTACCGATTCTTGCCGTTCCATCCGCTTTCAATAGTTTAGAGTCTGCCTGGACAAAAGCTCGGGAGGAATTTCTAGGTCAGTCTACTGATGAAAATGGTTTTAAAGATTTAGGGTATGATCTGATTGTGGAATTTATGAAACCCAATCTATTGTTTGATAATGCAGTCACAGAATCAAAACAGCAGGAAAGTCTTAGTAAAGTACCTCGGAGCAAAGGGGTAGTGTTAGAGGATGAATTGATTGTCGACGCAAATATCAGGATCACTCAGGATGTGCTCCAAAAACTCAAATCATTAGCTGCCGCAGTTGAAGAGAAAGATGTAGGAGGGAGGCTGATGTGGGTCTGGAATTACATTGGTAGAGTAATACTTTTATCCGTTGTCGTTTCTTTTTTCTTTACATTTTTGCTGGTTTACCGGGTTGCAATCTTCCGCGATTGGAAAATGGTCTTTCTGATAGTACTTGTGTTTCTACTTCAAATAGGTCTTGCCTATATTATCGTTATCCGACTTGAATGGTCAGAATACCTTATTCCGGTTACCGTTGGCGCTATGACGCTAACTATCCTGTTTGATGCCCGAATAGGATTTATGGCTACAGTAGTGATGGCCATTTTGATGGGATTAATGATGGGTCAAAATATTGATTTTGTTATTGTTTCTCTGTTCACGTCTACGATAGCTGTCTATAATATCCGTGAACTCCGAAAACGTAGCCAGTTATTCATAACCATGTTTGCATTGATGGGTGCCAGTATTATAGTTGTCATTGCTCTTGGATTATTTAAAGAACATACTTGGGGTAATATGTTTTTCGATTTGCAATTATTAGCAATAAACAGTTTTTTAGCACCGATCATTACTTATGGATTGATTGGATTATTTGAAATTGCATTCGAAATCACAACCAATCTTACCCTGATCGAGTTATTGGATTATGATCATCCACTTTTGAAGCGCTCCCAACAGGAAATAAATGGAACATTCAACCATAGTGTTGTAGTTGGAAACCTAGCTGAAGCCTGTGCAGGCGCTATTGGCGCGCATTCCCTTTTATGTCGAGTGGGTGCCTACTATCATGATATCGGGAAAATGGTTAAACCAGATTATTTCATTGAGAACCAATTTGCCGGTGAAAACATGCATGATACATTAAAGTCAACCATGAGTGCCCGCATAATTCGCAATCATGTTCATGATGGATTGCATTTAGCGAATGAATATGGTCTGCCAAAAATAGTATCCGATTTTATTCCCATGCACCATGGAACTACACGCGTAGAATATTTTTACAGGAAAGCAATTGAAGAAGCAGGTGGTGAAAAATCTAAGGTTGATGAGAGTCAATTTAGATATCCTGGCCCAAAACCTAATACTAGGGAGACAGGCATACTCATGATTTGTGAAGCAATTGAAGCTGCTGTTCGATCAATTAAAAATCCGGATATAATGAAGATTGAAGCAATGATTGATAAAATCATCAAACAAAGGATTGATGATCATCAGTTGGATGAGTGCCCGCTAACTTTAGATGAATTAAGGAAAATTAAAGGTACCGTAGATGGGAATACGGGATTGTTGCCAGTACTACGCGGCATATATCATATCCGGATAGAATATCCCGATGATAATCATACTCTAGGACAAACAGTTTCATCTGAATGAAACAGATACAGATTGAATGTGACCCTTCATATAATTGTCCCGATATAAAATATTGTAAAACCATCGTTACTACCGTATTGACTCAAGATGAAGTAAAAAATGCTAATATTAATGTTATTTTTGGGTCTGATAAATTGATTAGCGATTTGAAAAAACAGTATTTTCAGGTAGATCAATGGACAGACGTCATTGCTTTCCGTCTCAATGAATATGATCAGTCAGAAGTGGAAGGAGAAATTTATATCAGCCTGCCTACGGCTCGGATAAGCGCAAAAGAATATAATGAACCTTATGAGCGAGAAGTGGCTCGACTTATAATTCATGGCACATTGCATCTTCTTGGATATAAGGACGAATTGGAATCAGATAAACAAAAAATGACTGCCATGGAGGAATATTATTTAGGAGAAGCTAATTGGAAAGAATTGTTCGGAACTTGAATGAGAAAAAAAGTTGCAACTAAAAAGTTCATTGAACTACTCGAATTAGTAGAAAAACTTCGTGGGCCTAATGGTTGTCTCTGGGATAAAGAACAGACCCATGCGTCATTATTACCCTATTTTTTAGAAGAGACATACGAGGTGATGGAAAGTATTGATGAGGAGGATTGGGACACTTTGAAGGAGGAATTAGGTGATATTATGCTGCATGTGGCGCTACAATCTCAAATTTCTATGGAAAACGGTAGGTTTGATATCAGTGATACGCTGGGTCATGTAAACGAAAAACTAGTACGAAGGCACCCTCATGTTTTCGGAGACAAGAATGTTGATGCATCTTTTCATGCTAAGCAGAATTGGGAAACAGCCAAACATGAGGAAAAAGGACGAACATCCCGTTTGGATGGTGTGCCGTCAAGCCTACCGGCTTTGTTGCGGTCACAGCGGCTACAGGAGAAAGCGTCTTATGTTGGCTTTGACTGGAAAAAAATAGACCATGTTTGGGATAAAGTGTATGAGGAGATAGATGAACTTAAAAGGGCACAGGAATCCGGAGATTCAGATCACATCAAAGAAGAAATCGGCGATGTATTGTTTGCAATTGTGAATCTTTCTCGTTTTCTTGGTGTCCCTGGAGAAGATGCCCTGCGGCAGGCTAATAAGAAATTTACACATAGGTTCCAGGCTATTGAGAAAGAACTTAAACGCAAAGGAAAAACATTCGCTGAATCTAGTTTAAATGAAATGGATGGGATATGGAATTCAGTGAAGAAAAATAATTAAGGTGATTAATCAAATGTCATAAGTCAGATCAAAGGTTGACTAATTCAGAGTAGATATGATTCTTACTATAGTTATATCGAAATTCCATTTTTTGAGGCAGATACAGATGTAACATTTAATGGTTCATGAGAGACAGTAGTAAATTTTTATACTTTTCAGGCTTTTCAATCCAAAGTTTTGAGTTAATCGGATAGAAAAACCCAGATTAATTATCACCATAGATTGTAATTATTAGTTTTCTGCTGTTTCCCTGGTCCCGATGCTCGCATAAATATATTCCTTGCCAGGTACCAAGATTCAATTTTCCACCCGTAATGGGAATATTCACCGATGATCCCAATAATGATGATTTCAAATGAGCGGGCATATCATCAGGCCCTTCCATAGTATGGATATAGTAGGGTTGATTTTCCGGTACCAGATGGTTGAAATGGGATTCAAAATCTGTTCGTACACTGGAGTCTGCATTTTCATTGATTGTTAAGGAAGCAGAGGTATGCTTGATGAAAATATGCAAAATCCCACACTTAATGGTTCTTATTGCAGGTATATTTTTAAGAATTTCACTGGTAACTAGGTGAAAGCCTCGAGACTTTGCAGACAATGAAATTTCTTTCTGGATCCACATTTAGAGTGATTTTTCCATCCAAACCCGGCTTTCCGATGCCGGGTTCTTGGAAGTTCCCCCTGTGATTTTAAATCCTCGGTGAAGAGAAAACCGGATCATGGCTTTATGCTTTTTCCGAGTTATCATTTTAATCTTGTTATAGCTCATTTCTTCTGCCCATTTTTCCTGAATTTCTGCCAGAGAAGTGGCAACCCCTCGTTGCCGGTATTCTGGTAAAACGCCACCCATCCAGCTGTAAAAACTGCCATCGTGAAAGCGATCATATCCTATTTTGAAGCCAACCGTTTTCTTATTGTCTTTGGCAGTTAAGACCAAATGAGATTCACCAGATATCCTTGATTTGTATTCTTGCAAGGCGTAGGGATCATTGAACTCAGGAATTTTCTTAGATATTTTAACGGCCTGAACCAATTCATTTTTTCTAATGGAAATCATGTTTTTCTTTCTTTTTTCCTGGCAGCCGGGAATAAAATGTTGTTAAGGATCAGCCGGTAACCCGGTGAATTTCGATGCAGTGACAAATCTGTAGGTGGGTCTCCTACAAAATGCTGATAATCTTCCGGATCGTGCCCACCGTAAAAGGTAAAAGATCCCTTGCCAAAGTTTCCATGGAGATATTTTACCTGTTCTGATGCTGGATCTTCACCCATAATCACCACATGCTTTTTGATCCGGTTTCGGTGGAACCCCGTTGTCTGCCCCATGAATCCTTTAACAACTGCCGCGTGGTTTTGGGTTAACATTGTGGGTACTGGATCGTATTTTGCAGAAAATTCGAATAGAGAAAAATAGTCCGCTTCAGCACCCCGGGTGATAGGATTGTGGCTAGGTGGGAAATCAATATTTGAGAATTCATAGATCATGGGATCGCTGTATAATTTAAAATCAGTGAATGCCAATGACTTGGAATAATCCAGTTTATTTTGAACTTTGGAATCTATCGGTGATCCATCAAATACTTGGTGAACGCCATCTATGTTTTCGAGTGAAAGGGCAATATCATACGAATCCGTTGCAGAACACATAGCGAATATAAATCCACCATTCCCAACATAAGATTTAATTGCGCGAGAAACCGCCTTTTTTTCTTCATGGACGGAAGGCATTCCTAATTTCTGGGCCATAATTTCAAATTGCATCTTCTGATCTATATACCACTGGGCATTGTGATAATTGCGGTAAAATTTCCCATATTGTCCAGTAAAATCCTCATGATGCAGATGTAACCAGTCATATTGAAAAAGTTTCTCACTAAGTACTTCCTCATCCCATAATGTTTCATAACGAACTTCGGCGTAGGTGAGGGCAAGAGTAACTGCATCATCCCAGGGTTGTTTATTAAGTGGAGTATAAATAGCGATTTTAGGCGCTTTTTCCAATAAGGCAATATCCATGTTTTCTTGGTCAATGATGGTATAAATATCAATGATTTCATCTGTGATTTGTATGAAAGAAACACCACGAATACGACATTCTGCTTGGATGAAAGGATGGTCATCCACTAGGAAAGATCCACCGCGATAATTCAAAAGCCATTCTACGGTTACATTTCGGGTCAAGATATAATAAGCAATACCATAGGCTTTTAGATGGTCATTCTGTGCTTGGTCCATTGGGATTAATAACTTTTGACCATCCAATCCGGTTAATATTAGAAATAAGGTTAGAATAATTTTGGTCATTTAGCTTTCTGTTTCTTTAAGCTGGCGTATATGATAGCGGATTGGTTCAGAGAATACGGACTGTGGATGTTCATTAATAATGCGGAGGTAATATTCCAGTGCTTTTCGTCTATCATTATAAATCTGTTCATATATTTGCCCGGAAAGAATAATACCTTTGTCTGCGAGGGGTGTTTTTTCCATAGCTGGTATCATTTCTAAGGCCAATTCTGGTTGGTTAAGCCTGAGAAGAATCAATGCAAGTCTCAAAGTTACTAGTGGTACAAGTCCGACATTCGGATATGTATCAAGAAGATAGCTCAGGTGTTCACCAGCCTCAGATATTTTTTGCTGTCTAAGATATAATTCCGCTCTTAGAAATGCTTCAAAAGCATCTTTTCCCTGATGGTTCACCCGCTGGAAATGATAACTTAATATATCCTGGAGTTCCATAACATCATTGAAGGACTTATCCAGAGGAGGAATAGTTGAAATGATGCTATTGAGCATTGTCAGTGCTGTATCTGGATTACCAGAAAAAAGATGAATTTGTATTAATTTATGTCGAATTACCGCCATTTTTTGCCAATGATACATAGAATCAAGAAAAGCTATTGCTTCAGCGGCATTTCCTTTGGCCAACAATACATCTCCAATTCGTAAAATGATTCGTTTATACAGGTCCGGTTTTGGTTTTTGGCGAAGGGCTGTTTTATAAGTCTTTAATGCCTTATCAAAATCCTGCACGATTCGATATTGAATTTCAGCCAGCCTGAAGTGTGCCTCGGCGATCAAAGATGATTTTGGAAGAGAAACCAATATTGAATCATAAAGGTTAAGGCTTGATTCAAGATGTTTAGGCGAAATGCTGGAATAAACCTGAAAGGGATCTTTAAAAAAAAGATTGTTATCAAAAAAATAAGGTATAATGTCTCTTTTTTCAATTGGGATAATTTGGTCCTCGAATGTTTTGGCGAGGCCCAATAATGCCTGTCCGGTTGCTTGTGGACGTAATCTTTGCTGTAAGGCAAATTGATATGCGTCATTTGCTAGAGAATATGACCCTTCTTTGCGAAGATTTTTTGCAAAAGTAAGCCATTTATGATCGTCAAAAAACCCTGCCTCAGCCCAAGCAAAATAGGTATCGTAGGCATTAGAGTATTGACGATGTTTAAAGTAATGATCTGCTAAGGTCGGTAGCAAAATTTTAGGATGTTGATTACCGGCTTCTGACAGTTTGGTTTCTATTAATTGTTTGGCTTCAGGCTCATCACTCATGGTTAGAATGCGTCTGGATATTGATGCACTTTGACGCGGGTTATGCAGTAGGTTCAGTATGTATTCATCAAGAGCACGATCGTACACTCGCCTCGCTTGATAAAAATAGCCCAAATCCTGTGAAAGGAATGCCGGGCCAAATTGTTGGCGTCCTTTATTTATTAATAAAGAAATCTCATCATCTAATCCATATTTACCGTAGATGGAGAGTAAGAATCGGTAGTAGGATTGGTTTTTCTGGAATGATGTTAACCCCTTTTGCCATACAGCTTTGGCTTCATCAATTTGATCGTTGAGAAAATGAAATTCTCCCAGTTCTACATATAATTGAATATCATTAGGGTGATTCAATAAACGAGACCTTAAAAATTGGATACCATCCTGGTATCGTTGACTTTTACGATAAATATTTTTTAGTGAACGGACAACCCTATAATTCTCCCGATTATTATTGAATATATCGGTGTAGATAGCAATAGCGCTGTCCCAGTCTCCGCGCCGTTCCAACATTTGGGCCGTTTTAAGGGATGCTTTATTCTCTTTCTGAGCTGCAGTTAGGCAACAAAAAATAATCACTGCAGTGATAAGGAATCTATGGGGCAGGTATTCCATCGGTTTGCTCGGGTAGTTTTACTTCCAATTGGCTCATGGCGTTGAAATAACGTTTGATCATTATCTGATATTCACGAGAATAACCGGCATTCAGGGAACGATTCATTGCGTCTAAAGCCAAGTTCTTACGCTGGCCAAGGTCAGCAGGTAAGCCTCCCGGTCCGATAAACTCCATGGATAAACCTGCAGTGGTTGAAGTTCGCTCATCTTTATAGCCTCTTTGCGTAAGTGATGTTTGGCTGTCCAGCATTCTGGAAAGAATTCTCTGCTGACGATCTTGCGTTTTTCTAGTAAAACGATTTCGCTGCAAATCAGCTATAACCTCCTCAATATCTTTTGATAT
>DTUG01000111.1:18127-44799 GCA_012964275.1 Fidelibacterota bacterium
CCAGAAGACTGCATTTGCTGGATACTTTGAAAAAGGGTCAATGCTGCTTCATTGAGACCTTCCATTGCAGTGTCTTGATTTTGGCCAGCTTGGGTTACCCTCCGTTCCGTTAAATTGGTTTTAGCTTTGTCCATTGATGCATTGGCTTTCCCCATTGCTCGACCCATGACTGGTGTGATGGCAAATGTTTTACGCGATAGATCCATCATTTGATCCATAATTTTTTTTAATTGATCTTGGAGTACTTGTTGTTGTGCAGCCATGTCTCTCAACCTGGGAGAAGTCCTAGATACTGACTTTACATCTGAACGCAGTTGTTCTTCCTGCTTGGATAAAAATAAAATATCACGCATGAGTTTTTCAAATTTTTCTGTCATTTCTGCAACTGTTTCCTGCTGGAACTGTTGTTGTATTTCCATCATCATTTGCTGTAAGGTTTCAAGATTTTGCAGTGATTGTTCGCTGGACTGTCTGGCATGGTTGGAGTTTGCCCGCTGGAGATTTTTGATGGTTTCTTTCAGATTTTCACCCGTTTCCCGGGTGACAGGATTATTTTCAAGTTCCGCCAGATCCTGAGATGTCTTTTCACTAAACGGTTTTACCAGCTCAGCTGCATCCTCCATTATTTCCTTTAATGTATTGAATTCTTCAAGATTCCGCTGTTCTTCCTGGGATAACCGAGATAAAGCGGATTTGTCAGTGTCATTAGCTAGATCTGTGATTTCCCTGTCCAGTGCATCCTGTTGCTGAACCAATTGGTCTAGCCGGGTCTTTAGTTCATCCATTTTTTGTTCGGCCTGAAGACGCCTGAAAATATCAAGATAACGATCGAGTTCAATTTCAATCTGATCCATATTACTAGCCATATTCTCTAGAGCTTCCTGTAAAGATTTCATATCCATGCTTTTCAGGGCTTCTTGTATATCATTTATATTTTTTAGCAACTCTCTTGGGATTAACTCTTGAATTAGTTCTGATAATTCTTTGAATTTTTTCATCAATTCTGGCTGAAAAAGCTCATGTTTTTCACCCTGCTGAGTAATGGACTCCATGGCCTCTGTCAATTTTTCGAGGGCTTGCAATTCTTCTTTTGCTTGGTCGATTATTTCCTTGATTTCCTGTTGGTCCTCCCATTCCAACTCATCAATTTTTAACACGTTTAATTCCATATCTTCAATGCGGTTCTTTAACGATTTGATGTCTTTCATGCTTGTTAAGAATTCTTCATCCACACTTTGTTCTTGATTTTCCAATGCTTGGTAGAGGTCTGAGAGGGATGGTAACCTGGCAATAAAAGTCCCCGACACTGTTTTTTTAGGTCCCGAAATTTCATCATTGTCATCCAGCTCAAAGTGATAGTGAACCTCATCTTCCGGCATGAGCATTAAATCAGATAAATTCCAATGTGTCTTTATTATCTGGGCGGTTGTATCTGTGTTAAGATCCGGTATGGAGAACATTGCTATATAGGGTTCTATCTGCAAGAATTCGGGGCGTTTAACCTCATAGGCAACCTGGAGGCTAGTAAAACCATAATCATCTTCTATTTCAAGGTGAAAAGGAATGATCTGGTTGCTGCCTAACGCAACCATTGGTGGTGGTGTCAGTATATTGAGAATGGGTTCATGATCGGGGATAACGTGGAGACGATAGAGGACGGGATCTCGATTGGTAATACCGCGTGTATCAACCAGGTGTATTGAAAATTCACCCATTTCATTCAATGTAAAACTTCCGGATGCTTTTTTCCCAAAAGTTGAAATTGGTCGCGACGTATCATTTAAATTAAGAAAACTGGATTTTAGCACCCGATTACTCTCTAAGTTTACCTGGATAACAGAGCCCTTCAGTCCTTGAACTGCCGCTATACTTCCATCCTGTGATTCTGCATTTAGACCAGAATATGCAGGAGGGATGACAGTTATTTTGAATGATTCTAACGCGGGCCTATCTGTGACAAAGATTGTGTCGGAGGATGATGTAATTTCACCCCAGGCTTCCCAGAAATATTTAGCTTTTACTACAGCTTCATATGCGTAGTCCTGAAATAATTCCGGCAGTTCGAAATTATAAAGCCCGGTTAGATCTTTTTGCGTTGAGAACAAAAGTGTCATAGAATCCCGTTTCTGAATTGCCGTCTGTGTAGGTTTCAGGCGCAGGGTAACTGAATCTGGCTCCGCCAGTTTTGCTTGAACCGTCACGAATGTTTTTTCCCCACCTAAAATGTGTTGATTGCCGCTTAAACTGAGAAGAACAAAGGGTTCTGGAGCGGGAAATTGTATTTTGTAGTGCTTCCATCGATAGAAAGCATTAGCGTTTTCCTGCCAGTGAATAGAAAAAATGAGAATGGTTAAAGACATTATCCCAACGGTCCACTGCTTGATTTGGACCAAATGACTTTCATCTAAAATATCACTGGCCTTTATTTTATTTAATGTGTCTGATACCTTTTTGATAAAAGAATTTGCCAAGTCCTTGGATTGGTTATTATCCGGATTTTGCTCCAGTTGAAAGGCATTAAGAATTGTATCCGGTTTTTTAGGAAAACTGGATTTGCCTATTAAATGAGCTAGTGTTTCCCATCGGTATCGTGGATACAGGTTCTTTTGGATTCTGATTGCCGTTATGATGAGCCATAAAATAATTGTGAACATTAGAACCACCAGGAACCATAAAACTCCTGTTTTTACTTTTGGAGATAAATAAAAAACAGATTCCATTAAAAGTCCTATGAGTAAACCAGGTAGTGCGGTCATTAATAAAAAAAGGGAAAAAGCCGCTAAGTCATGCAGGATTCTGACGTTCCTTATATTTACTAAATGTTTTTTAATCTTCATTATTGTGTTAAAGCAAAATAGATAATATTAACACCCATTTTCAGGGCAGCTTCCCGAATGGACAAGGGGTCATTATGTACAGATCCATCTTCCCATCCATCTCCTAAATCACTCTCATAAGTGTAAAGAACAACCAACCGGTCATTGTGGAACAACCCCAATGCCTGTGGCGGTTTGTTATCGTGTTCGTGTACTTTTGGGAGTCCTTTTTCAAATTTGTAAAATGAAGAAAAAACGGCATGATTATACGGTAATTCCAGAAAGTCTTTATTTGGGAATACACGTTTCATTTCACGGCGAAACGATTCGTCCATTCCATAGTTATCGTCTGCATGTAAAAATGCTCCGTTCAACAAGAAAGACCGAAGTGCTATGATTTCGTCTTCAGTGAATCGAATATTACCGTGACCAGTCAAATATAGATATGGAAAATGTCCAGCATCACCATCTGTCAATTTAATACGTGTCTCTTCCCCAGTTTGGGATATTGGTGTATTGGTACGAAGATAGCGTAGCAAATTCGGAATACTGCTGGGATCACTATACCAGTCTCCACCGCCCCCGTAGTGGATTCGAGCAATGGTAAATTGCTGAGAGAAACCTAATGATATAACGAATAAAATAATCAGGTATTGCCTAACCACCCTGTGAGAATGTTTCATTACCAACATTTGTTCCTTATTATCCAAAAGGAAAATTAGGACGAAAAAATACAGTCTCCCCTTGCAAAAGAGGTTGGAATCCCTGAATTTCCAAGACAAATGTATTTAACCAAACCAACTCGGTTTTTTCTGCTTTTTGTTTTTTCGGTTAATCTGGTTGGACAAACGCTTGAGAAAAAGAAACCCAAGACGTTCCTTTTTGGCCTGATAAAATTTGACACTAGCTCACCTTATGAAGAAGGTTACTGGGTCGACAGATGGTTTCGGGCTCGAGAATTTTCCACCCCTGTTACTTTTATGCCGATTGAAATACGCTATGGCGGCGGGTTTAATGGGAAGTTTAGCGGTTCGGTGGCAAATCCATCTATGGATGATATGGATAATTGGATTTGGTATGATGAAGATGTTGAACCTTTTGATCAAGGTGTTGAAAATATCTGGGGGACTGCTCTTGATATTGATCTGGGAATGATTAATATTCCCCATTTTGTTATGAAAACGAGCTGGATGAATGTTCTTACAGGGTTAAATTATCGTTCCAGTTCAATTTTAATTCCTAAGGAAATTCCATCAGATTGGAGCGTTGGTACTCAGCTCGATGGAGAAACAAGAAAATTCTCACCATCTGTCACAGAATATCTGATCACTAATAACTTACAGTGGCAGCCATTTAACTGGTGGTACATGAATTTTCGCTATGGGTATGGATGGGCATCTTCTATCTTTTATATGGATCCAAACACGGAACAAATCAGTTCTACCCCAAACGGTACTGGTACATCCATGGCATCCGCTCTTGGCATGCGTTTTATTATTGATCCTGGAAAAGCAAATCGGTTTTCAATTGGGGTGGATTTACGACACTCTTATACTAAAATAAACAATATTAGTGACCCTGATGATGTAACGCCTATAAACCGATTTGACTTGGCTAATTATGGAATCTATTTTACTCTTTCGGCTTTTTATGGTGGTAAAAACACAGTAGGGGACGTAGCTAAAAAGACTTATTTTCGAAAAGACTATATTTCTGCCAGGAAAAAATTTATTGAATTTCTAACCCAATATCCTTCTCATGCAAATCGGTATCGAGCTGAGATGTACGTGAAGGAATGTGACCGAAAAATTCCTTATCAGATCATGGATGAAGGATTGTTTTTTGACGATCAAGGAGAAACTGAAAGAGCCCTAAGAAAATACCTTACTGCTAAATCAAAGGTAGTTACGAATGATACTCTTATTATAGATGCTTTAGATTTTCGAATAGATGAAATTGCTCGGAAATGGATGGATCAGGCAGAAATGATTCTTGGTGAAAAACAATATGTGGAAGCTTATCAAATGGTAAAAAAAGTTGCCCAGTTTTCAGACATAGGTACAATGGAATTGAAGCGTTTTCAGTCTTATGTTGTGCTGGGCGAAGGTAAAAAGTTGCAATCTATACTTATTATAGGAAAAGCTATGGATAGATATGCCGAAGCATTAGAAATGAACGAAGCACTAGAATTTGAGGTCAAAGCGTTGCAATACCAGGCTGGTATTCAACTGGCAAATCTTGCTGACAAAGCGGATGAATTCGAGGAAATTCAACTGGCCATACAATCACTAGAAAGAGCGCGTGAATTTGCTGCTGGTATTGGGAATAGAAACGAACAACTCCTGAAGGATTTAAAAGCAAAGTTAAGCAGGCTTGATGAGCATAAAGCCAGAATAGGAATTAATTCCCGTATGGAAGATGGTAGAGATATCCAAGCACTGGCGCGATCACCTCGGCTGGAAATTGGGATGACCGTTCCTCAAATACAGGAATTACTGGGAGAGCCTCATGAAAAAGTTTTAAGAGAAAACGGTATTGATTCTTCTGAGCAACTGTGGATTTATTATATCAAGGATGGTACACTGCAGTTATCATTTCAGGATTACCTTCTATTTAAAATCGAAGAGATATAATCTTTGAATAATTTGATTTTTCAACTTCTATAGTATCAAATCTCCGTTGTATAGCGGAGACGAATCTGGGTAGTTTTAAGATTGTGAAGAATCTGCAATACATTCTATTTCTTTTTATCAGTTTTTCGCAGATATATATGCAAACTTCCCAGCGTGATTATAATGAAGAGCTTCGGTATCAGAATGAAGCTATAAATGCAATGAAAAAGGAAATGGATGATTTGCGTACTAAAATCCGTAAAACCAATACAAAGGAGGTTACAACAGCTAAACGAATTACAAATTTGGATGAAGAAATTGCATTGGTTAGCAAATTGATCCAGTCTTTAAAGAACGAAGAACAAAAAACTAAAAACAGGGTACAGATTCTTGAGAAGGAGATCAAATCCAAGGAAGAAGAACTAGAACTGCTCAAGTTAAGATACGAACAGCGTGTTGTAAATACGTACATGAGAGGCAGATTATCGAACCTTGAAAAGGTATTATCTTCCACATCCTGGCGACAGGCAGTCTATCGTACTCAGTACCTGAAAGTAATTTCTGAAATTGAACAGGAGATGACCAAACAGATCGAATCTCTGCTAATCCAGATCAGTAAGCAGAAACTGGAGCTGGAGTCTGTATTACGGAACAACTTGGCACTAAAGCGGGAAAAGAGAAAACAGATGTCATCTTTAAGGAAAATGAGGATAAAACGGAAAAAAGAACTAACTCGAATTCGCCAGGATAAGAATGCTTTAGCTAATTATATCCAGGAGAAAAGTGCCGGCATAAAACAATTAGAGGGAATTATTAAAAAGGTTTTGGAAGACAAGGCGAGGTTTGAAAGAGAAGAACGTATACGTCAACAGCAGGAAACTCTCCAGACAAAAAGTTTTAATACCCTTAGAGGACAACTTCCGTGGCCAGCCAGCGGACGGGTCATTTCGAAGTTTGGGAAACAGTGGAATGCAAAGTTGAAAACAACAACCGATAATCCCGGGATTGATATTAAAGGTAAACCCGGGTCTGCCATACGATCCGTCTTGAACGGTGTGGTGACAACTATAACCTATATACGGGGGTATGGGACAACGGTCATTATTGATCATGGTGGTGGTTTTTATACAGTCTACAGTCACGTAACTAATATTCAGACTCATGTTGATAGTGAAGTACGAAGCGGAGATGTAATAGCCTACATGGGCGATTCAGGATCAATTAATGGTTCAAAGCTGCATTTTGAAATTTGGGGTAAAGGACAAAAACTAAACCCGGAGAAATGGTTGGCGAAACAACAATAACATTGGATCTATTATCAGCGCAAAATGTGACCTGGGAGCGACTGACGCGTGTAACTAAATCTAACAATATTGGTAGTGCTTATCTTTTTTTCGGACCTCCAGGTGCGGGGAAAGAGGGTCTAGCCATTAAATTTGCCCAATTAATGAATTGTAATGATGGGGATAACCAGATATGTAATATTTGCCCATCTTGTGTCCGGTTCAAACAACTGCAGCACGAAAAACTAAAAATTATTGTTCCACTACCGACACCGAAAAAGAATACTAAGGATTCGGAAAGTAAAACAGACTTTGTTCTTGATAACTACACGCAATGCATATCAAAAAAGGCCCAAGATTTGCTGTTTAAAATTCAGATTCCAAAGGCGAACCGTATTCTAATTCAATCAATACGGGAATTACGCCGATCCTTATACTTGAAAAATGATCCTGCAGGCAGGAATATTGTACTTATTCTTGATGCTCATCTCTTATCAGCTGGGCAGGCTGAAGCAGCCAATGCTTTGCTGAAAATACTTGAAGAACCGCCAGAAAACACAACTCTGGTTTTGGTCACTGACTATAAAGAATTGTTGCTTCAGACAATAATATCGCGTTGTCAGCAAATTGCTATACCACGGCTGCCAAATGATTTTATACTTGCATGGCTTATCGATCATAATCTTGATGCTGAGGATGCCAAATTCGTTACTGGATTAAGCAGGGGGAATATCCATCAAGCGCGGAATTTATCCTCCCAGCCGGTGGAAGATATTATTAATCTGATGCAATCATTGGTGCAGACAGTTATTTCCCAGGACCCGGATAAGTGGCGGGCATTTACCCAAACCTATGGGAAATTAGCCAGTCAGAATCTCACTGAATTCAACTATCATTTCAGTTTGGTAACACTCTGGTTTCGAGAAGCTTATCTTTTGCGCAAAGGTCTCAGAAGTGATTTTATAGGTACTTCGCTCCAATCAGATTTTATATTATTTAATGAATCGTTTCCCCGTGCTGATTTGACGGCCATATCATTTTGTCTGGAAGATACTCTTGAAGCAATACCACAAAATTTATACATGCCTTTAATTTTGACAAATTTGTTGCTTGATATACAAAAATATTTACATGGATGAATAGCATATTTTATATCACCACTCCGATCTATTATGTAAATGATGATCCTCATATCGGTCATGCTTATACAACTATCCTAGCCGATGTTTTATCCCGGTACCACCGCAATGCTGGTGAAGATACGTTTTTTCTAACCGGACTAGATGAACACGGCCAAAAAGTTCAGCAGGCAGCTTCAGACCGAGGTGTGGCGCCGCAAAGGCATTGTGATGAAATGGCTCCGCGATTCATAAAGTTATGGGAGAAACTTCATATCTCTAATGATGATTTCATACGCACCACTGAAGGCAGGCATAAAAGAGTGGTTCAGGATATTCTGCAGCGAGTGTATGACGGCGGGGATATTTATGAGGATGAATACGAGGGATTATACTCCGTGTCGGAAGAACGGTTCATTACTGAAAAGGAAGCGGAAAGCGGTGAGTTTCGAGATATCAGGGAACTCAAGGAAAAGAATTATTTTTTTAGAATGGGGAGTTATCAACAAGCACTCATTGATCATATTAAATCCAACCCTAAATTTATTCAGCCTGAACATCGAAAGAATGAAATCCTAGGCTTTTTAAAACAGCCGCTAAATGATCTGTGTATCTCCCGGCCGAAATCGAGATTGAATTGGGGGATCGAACTTCCTTTTGATTCAGGTTATGTGACCTATGTTTGGTTTGATGCCCTCATCAATTATATTACTGCGCCGGGATTTGGTAGTGATGAAGTATCCTTTAAAAAATGGTGGCCGGCATCTTATCATCTCATTGGAAAAGATATCTTAACCACTCATGCAGTGTATTGGCCTACCATGCTTATGTCTGCCGGGATTGAACTCCCGACATCCATCTTTGCTCATGGCTGGTGGCTCATCGGGGAGTCCAAAATGAGCAAGTCATTGGGAAACGTGATAAATCCAATGAACCTGATAGATGATTATGGTGTGGATCCGGTCCGGTATTTCCTCATGCGTGAAATGGTACTGGGGCAGGATGCCAGTTTTACCCTGGAATCTTTCATTAAACGATATAATAGCGATCTGGCCAATGATTTCGGGAATTTGTTAAGCCGGGTAACTACCCTGGTTAATAAGAACTTTGCTGGTATACTGCCGAATCCCGGTGAATTAACCCAATTTGAACTGGTGATAAAATCTTCCGCAGAAAATCTGGGTGAATTTGTAAATGATAAAATACGATCGATGTGCATCAATGAGGCGATTGAAGAAACACTGCAATTTATACGCAGCATAAATCGATATATGGAACATCAGGCTCCCTGGAAACTTGTGCAGGAAGATAAAAAGTCAGCGGGGCGGGTATTGTATACTGCGGCAGAAGCGTTGAGAATTAGCGCAGTGCTCCTATCACCAGTCATGCCTAACCGAACTGCAGATCTTTTTGATACTCTTAACCATGATTCATTGTCACTTAAATGGGGAGGACTGCAGCCCGGCAATAAGTTAAAGCAACATAAACCATTATTCCCTAGAATTGAGTTAATTATGGAAAAAAAAGACACTGAACAACAGAAAAACTTCATCACTTTTGATGATTTTAAAAAAGTTGAACTAAAAACAGCAGAAATTATTAAAGCAGAAAAAGTGGATGGTGCAGACCGATTATTGAAGATCCAGCTTAAAGTGGATGCGGATACCCGACAGATTGTGGCTGGTATTGCAGAATACTACAACCCTGAAACTTTGATCGGGAAAAAGGTCGTACTGGTCGCGAACCTTAAACCAGCAAAAATTAGAGGTGTTGAATCGCAGGGAATGTTGCTGGCCGCTTCGGATGAGAATTCACTAACATTGGTTGGACTGGATGATGACGATTTTCCTTCTGGTGTCAATGTTTCATGATGCTCATTGACACTCATTGTCACTTATTTTATGATGATCTGAAAAACGATCTCCCAGCGGTTCTGGATCGTGCAAAAAAATTAAATGTCACCCATTTTATCTGTGTGGGAACCAACGTGAATGATTCACGGGTATCTCTATTCCTATCTAAAACCAATCAAAATATTTTTGCATCTGCCGGTATCCATCCCCATGATGCCAAGGATGCACCAAAAGATTTTATTGATCAGATCTATGACCTGATGTCCTCTGATCGTATGGTAGCTGTAGGAGAAATGGGGTTGGATTATTACCGGAATATTTCAAATCCTGAGATTCAAAAAGATGTTTTTCGTAACCAAATGCATTTAGCCCAAGAGCTAGACAAACCGATCATATTTCATAACCGGGATGCAGACGAAGATTTAATCGGGATACTTTCAGAATTTCCAGATGTAATCGGTGTGGCCCACTGTTTTTCCAGTACTCTGGAAACAGCACAGGCATTCATGGATATGGGATACTATATCTCATTTTCGGGAAATCTGACCTTTAAAAACAGTCACTTGCCGGAAGTAGCTAAGAAGATTCCTTTGGAAAAAACCCTAGTAGAAACGGACTGTCCCTTTCTTAGCCCCGTTCCTTACCGCGGCAAACCAAACGAGCCAGGGCGTACCCGGTTTGTGGCTGAAAAACTGGGCGAAATCCATGATGTATCATTAGAAGTAATTGCTGAAAAAACCACCGGAAATGCCATAAGTCTTTTCAATTTAACACTATAGATATGCTGAAATCGACCAGGTATAATGACCATCCATTAAATTACCAACCTTCAATGGTCTCAGGGTGATTGGTGGATTTTGTGGTGCATAGAGATCACACTTTCCGAAAAAAATGGGGTCAGAATTTTTTGGCAGATCCCAATCTATTAAAACGAATTGTGCGGACTGTTAATCCCCAACCTGAAGATTTGATATTAGAAATTGGCCCTGGGGAAGGTGCTTTGACTGAAAGAATCATCCCAATGGTGAAAGCAATGGCAGCAGTTGAAATTGATCCATTTCTTATCAATTATTTGGAAAACCAGCCTCAACTAAAAGATTTAAATATTATTCATGGTGATATTCTGCTCCAGAAAATTGATAAAATGCCGGTTAACAACCCGGTACGAATTATAGGTAATATCCCTTATAATATTACTTCATCGATCATTTTCTGGCTCATTGAGCAACTGGATTATTGGGCAGATGCCTTTATCATGATGCAAAAAGAGGTCGCCAAGCGATTATCTGCGAATGTAGGGACAAAATCTTATGGACGACTTACTGTGGTAACAGGCACCTATCTAGATGCTAAATATTGTTTTACGATTTCTCCGGATGTATTTATACCCCGACCGAAAGTGGAGTCAGCAATTATACAATTTACCAAGAAGGAACAACCCCTTGTTCCGGATACAGACTATATACGTTTTAGCAAAATTGTTTCGGCTGCATTTAGCCAGCGACGGAAGATGCTTCGAAATACCTTGAAGGGGTGGTCTTTCCCAAATGGAGCTGCTGAGAAAATTGACTTTTCTCGTCGCCCGGAAACCCTGACAATCGAAGAATTTGCATCTCTTGTTTAATCCTTGTTTGTCTTAATCTCAACAGGTAAGATCGCCGGCTAATTTGAGTCGATTAAAATGATTATTTTAAGTGAGTACAAACAGACCCTGGGGAGGCGATTTTAGTGGTTGAAGTCCAGGTACGAGAGAAAGAATCTCTGGAACGGGCCTTGCGCCGGTTCAAGAAAAAATGGGAACGAGCTGGTATCCTAAGGGAAGTTCGTACCCGATCTTTCTATGTAAAGCCAAGTGATGAGAAACGGGAAGCTGCTAAGAAAGTAGTACGACGTAGAGCTCGTATGAAACGAATTGAAGCCCTGCAGAATAATCCAAGAGCCAATCGTCGTCGCCGCCGATAGTTTCGGCCATTATTTATTAAAAGGGTTTGATGATTTCAAACCCTTTTTTATTTTTTGGAACACATGCACAACCTCGCGAATTTTATTCCTTTGAATTAATCAGGTATTTATAAACTATGGTGATCAGAAGTATTTCTGGAGTAAGAGGTCTTGCTGATACTGATCTCACGCCTGAAACGGTGATAGTATACGCTTGCGCTCTCCATCAGGTTCTTCCGGAAGGGGTCCTTATAGCTGGTTGTGACAGCAGACCATCTGGAGAAGAAATCATTGATGTCATGCTGGAGGAGTTGATTAGTCTGGGACGAACAGTCATCTTCTGTGGAATCGTACCGACACCAACAGTTCAATTCATGGTGCATAATACGGAAGGCGTTGGCGGGTTCATTGTAACAGCTAGTCATAATCCCATTGAATGGAACGGACTCAAGTTTGTTCGGGGCGACAGTACTTTCTTTCATTCGGGAGAATGTAAACGATTGTTTGAACTAGTTGATGCCAACACCGAACTTCCCGATGCAGAAGAACCGGGTATTATCTGGCCGGAGCAAAATGCGATCCAGAAACATGTAATTGCTTGTGCCAGTCTGAAATGTATTGATTTGAACCGGATCCAGAACAGGCATTTTAGGATTGTGATCGATGCGGTGAACGGCGCTGGCGCTCATGCGCTTCCAGCTATGTTGGAATCATTAGGCTGTGAAGTGATTGAATTGAATTGTGAACCAAATGGGGAATTCACCCGTGGGGCAGAACCGCTTCCGGAAAATTTATCTGATCTGTGTCAGGCTGTGACCAGCCATAAAGCGGATGCTGGTTTTGCCGTCGATCCGGATGCTGACAGATTAGCTCTTGTAAATGAAAAAGGTAAACCATTGGGAGAAGAATACACTCTGGTTTTGGCTGCGGATGGTTATTTAAAGGATACCCAAAAAACAGAAACTTTTGTGACCAACTTGTCTACATCATTGGCATTGGATAAACTGGCGAAATCTAAAGGAAGTTCTGTGGTTCGCTCTGCCGTGGGTGAGATCAATGTAGTCAATAAAATGAATGAGATCGGCTCCGATCTTGGTGGTGAAGGCAATGGTGGTGTTATTCTTAGGGAATGCCATTTAGGGCGTGATTCAATGGTGGGCGCCACCATGGTGTTGAATCGCATGTCCCAATCAGAGAAACCATTGAGCGCTATTCATCAATCCTTGCCACAATTTGAGATCGTGAAAGATAAAGTAAGCCTGGATGGGATTGATCCGGATGAATTGATTGAAAAAGTGGATAGACTTTTTAGCGATGCTAAAAAAAATACACTGGATGGCGTGAAATTCACTTGGGATGACCAATGGTTGCACCTGCGTAAATCGAACACAGAACCCATCATGCGAATCTATGCTGAGGCACCTACTGAGGAGGAAGCACAAAAATTGGTAGAAAAAGTTCGATCCAGTCTTTGAATGAGGCACTTTTGAAGTACTCAGAAACGTAGGTATTATCTGAATATTATAAAACCCCTGCTCCTTGAATCATTTTATGTTTCCCGGTCGGTGGCATCGAAAATGTCCGATTACGGTTCTTGCGTACAAATTGCAGTCAACCTGGCTAAAACTGACGGTGTCTCTATTGATTTGATCAAAACAATCCTAGATGAAAAGTATGAATAACTTTCGCCTGAACTTCAAAAGGTGGTTTCTTTCACAAAAAGTGTGATAAATCGGGAGTACGGACAAAGTCCCCTTCGAGAGAATTTGGTTAGTATTTACGGTGATGAAGCAGTCATGGAAATGTACTTAGCCATTTCTGTTACCCAGTTTTTTCCTACTTTTAAGCGGGGCATAGGATATTCGGAAACCTGCTCAAATGTGCAGTTAGATATTTAGTGAAACTTGTACTAAAAGATTAAATATTATATATAAATTAGCTGGAATAGGAAAAACTGATGCAATCAGGTACACCAACTTATACGAGAAACATAGACCAGGTCAATGCCCAGGAACGGGTAACAAAACTGTTTTCCCGCAGCATCAAAAAAGAATCCAAGATCGTTGCCTTAAACACCGTTCTAAGTATGATTGACCTAACCACCCTGGAGGGAAAAGATTCTCAAGGAAAAGTAAAGCAGTTATGTTATAAGGCAGCCCATCTCCACGACCAATTTTCGAATTTACCGAATGTGGCTGCTATATGTGTTTATCCTCCCATGGTTCCTGTGGCGAAGAAAGCTCTGAATGGAACAGGCATCAATGTTGCCTCTGTAGCAACGGCTTTCCCCAGTGGGATGACCTCTTTAGACACCAAACTTGAAGAGGTTAAAACAGTGGTAGCTGCTGGAGCCGATGAGGTGGATATGGTGATCTCTAGGGGGAAATTTCTGCAGGGTGAATACGATTGGGTGTCGGACGAAATTGCGAAGGTCAAGGAAGCCTGCGGCGAAGCCCATTTGAAAGTAATCCTGGAATCGGGAGAACTTGTCACTCTGGACAATGTACGACTGGCCAGTGACCTGGCCATGGCCGCTGGAGCCGATTTTATCAAAACATCAACCGGGAAGGTCTCTCCAGCAGCAACTCCGTCCGTTGTATTAATCATGCTGGAGGCGATCCGGGATTTTTATAAGCAAACGGGCAAAAAGATCGGCATGAAACCTGCCGGGGGGGTTAGCAAAGCAAAATTAGCGGTTCAATACCTTGTCATGGTGCGGGAGACCCTTGGTCAAGATTGGCTGAGTCCCGACTTGTTTCGATTTGGTGCTAGTTCATTGGCCAATGATGTGATCATGCAGATTGTGAAGCAGAGCACTGGTGTTTACCAGTCGACAAATTATTTTTCTATAGATTAACATTAACTCGAGAATGAAGACCGAAGTCAAAACACTGGATTTCAATACGGACTGGGAATACAGCCCAGCTCTGGAAAGCACAGATCACATTCACATCCAGGAACCGACTGATTTATTTATCAGTGGGGAATTTATTCCTGGCGTTAGGGGCAAATATTTTGAGACGATCAATCCGGCCAATGAAGAAAAAATAGCCAATGTGGCTGAAGCAGAAAAAGCAGATGTGGACTTGGCCGTCAAAGCCGCTCGGAAAGCATATGACAATGTTTGGTCGAAGATGAAACCTACTGAACGGGGAAAATACATTTTTCGCATTGCCCGGCTCATCCAGGAACGAGCCCGGGAATTTGCGGTCATTGAATCCTTGGATGGGGGTAAGCCGATTCGGGAATCTCGGGATGTGGATGTTCCACTGTCCGCAGCCCATTTTTTTTATTATGCCGGCTGGGCGGATAAACTGGAATATGCTTTCCCCGGCCGCGATGCTCATCCAGTGGGTGTTGCTGGTCAGATCATTCCCTGGAATTTTCCTCTGCTCATGGCCGCATGGAAAATCGCCCCGGCACTGGCAACGGGAAATACTATTGTTCTTAAACCAGCAGAGACAACACCCTTAACGGCTATGAAACTTGCGGAGATCATCCAGGAATGTGATCTACCACCTGGTGTTGTGAATATCATTAACGGCGGAGGGAATACGGGTCAGGCGCTGGTGGAACATGCCGATGTAGACAAGATCGCCTTCACCGGTTCAACGGAAGTCGGAAAATTCATCATGAAAACCGTTGTCGGGACGGGAAAAAAATATACATTGGAACTGGGCGGAAAAGCTGCCAACATTCTTTTTGATGATGCACCTGTTGACCAGGCTGTGGAAGGAATCGTAAATGGTATTTTCTTTAATCAGGGTCATGTATGCTGTGCTGGCTCCCGCCTCTTTGTCCAGGAAAACATAGCTGAAAATGTTATTTCCAAACTGAAGGAGCGGATGGAAACACTGATTGTTGGAGATCCTTTGGACAAGAACACAGATATAGGTGCTATCAATTCCAAGATCCAGTTGGATAAGATCAAAATGTATGTGGACATCGGGCAAAAAGAGGGAGGGTCAATTTTCCAGTCACCCTGTTCTCTGCCAAAAATGGGGTATTGGCATGCTCCCACTTTATTCACAGATGTGAGCCAATCCCACCGTATTGTTCAGGAAGAGATATTCGGCCCTGTTCTGGCCATTCAGACATTCCGTACAGTGGATGAGGTCATCATGAAGGCGAACAATACTCCCTATGGCCTTTCGGGTGGCGTGTGGACGGATAAGGGATCCAAAATTTTTAGTCTTTCAAAGAAAATACGCGCCGGCGTCATCTGGGCTAATACATTTAATAAATTTGACCCTTCAGCTCCTTTTGGCGGCTATAAGGAAAGCGGATTGGGTCGGGAAGGCGGCGTGGAAGGGCTCATGCCCTATGTCAACCTGGTGTAAGGAATTGGATTAATGAATAAACGTATCAACATACAGAAGACTTATAAACTGTACATTGACGGAAAGTTTCCCCGTACTGAGTCGGCCCGGTATATCAAGTGGCAGGATTCCAAGGAAACAACACTGGTGAATGTATGCCGCAGTTCACGGAAAGATTTCCGGAATGCAGTTGTGGCGGCGAGGAATGCAGTGAACGGCTGGTCTTCCAGAACGGCCTATAACAGAGGGCAGATCCTATACCGCATTGCCGAAATTCTGGAAGGGAGGCGGGAGCAATTCATGGCCGAGCTCACTCTTCAGGGATCTGCGAAAAAACAAGCGGAAAAAGAGATCGATCAATCCGTTGACAGGCTGATCTATTATTCCGGCTGGGCGGATAAATATATACAGATTTTCAGCCGGGTGAATCCTGTGGCGATGCCCTATTTCAATTTTTCCTATCCGGAAGCCACGGGAGTTGTGGCAGCCACTGCGCCGGAAGAATCATCATTACTAGGACTTGTTTCGATTATCGCTCCGATCATCGTCGGCGGGAATACATTGGTGATCTTGGCCTCTGAATCCCGACCGCTCTGTTCAATCACCTTCGCTGAAGTACTTCATACCTCGGACGTTCCTGGAGGAGTCATGAATATCCTGACGGGATACCGGTCCGAACTCTTGGAGCATTTTTCTTCTCACATGGATGTTAATGCCATCTTGTATTGCGGGAGTGACCCGGAAGAGATCAGACTGGTAGAATCAAATTCAGCCTTAAACGTTAAACGACCTGTAGTTTACCCGGATCAGGATTGGTCAAAAGAAAAAGCTCAAGGACCTTACCATATTATGAAGACTCAGGAAATTAAAACAATCTGGCATCCAATCGGGGTTTGATATTTCTCTTATCTACGTTTGGTCAAACCAATCCTGACATATGAGTGTTAATAGATCCGTAAAATTCATCCGTTCAGGCTCAAAAAACCATAGTCCAAAAGTTGGCATAATTCTAGGATCGGGATTAGGTTCATTCTCGGATGGTGTGGAGAATGCACGAACATTTTCTTATAATGATTTGCCCGGATTTCCCCAAGTAAGTGTTGCTGGCCATGCCGGGCAACTGATCCTTGGAAATGTCATTGAAACCGAGGTCGCTGTTCTCCAGGGGCGGGCACATTATTACGAACATGGGCAAGCTGACGTTATGAAAATTCCGGTTCAAACACTGGTGGAGCTTGGGTGCGAGACGTTGGTCCTCACCAATGCAGCAGGGAGCCTGGTGGAAGATGCAACACCAGGAAGCATTATGCTGTTAAAGGACCATATCAACTTTACAGGTGTGTCGCCACTTTTCGGAGAATCAGAGAATTCAAGATTCGTTGATATGGTTAATGCATATGATCCAACCTTGCGGCAAAAGATTCGATCGATTGCAGATGAGAAAAACATTAACATTCACGAAGGAGTTTATATCTGGTTTTGCGGCCCCAGTTTCGAAACACCCGCAGAGATTCAAGCAGCGAAATCACTGGGAGCGGATGCGGTGGGAATGTCCACTGTACCCGAAGTGATCTTGGCCCGATATTTTGGGCTCAAGGTTGTAGCGCTTTCCATCATTACCAACATGGCCGCGGGGATGAGCGACCTTGCCCTAAGTCACGAACAGACCATGGAAAATGCAGACCATGCTGCCAAAGATCTTGAACTCCTGCTGACGGAATTCTTAGGAACATATCTTCATTAATTTTTACTGGAAGGACACCGAGTGCTGCCCCAGGAAATAATTCGGAAGAAGCGCGACGGCCAGGCGCTCAGTGAAAAGGAGATTAGCGCCATTGTTTCCGGGATGACCGATGGGACATTCAGCGAAAGCCAGTTGGCTGCTTTTGCCATGGCGGTTTATTTCCAGGGCATGTCCATGGATGAGTGTATTGCTCTGACCGGGAATATGATGAAATCCGGACAGATGCTCACTTGGGACGACCTGAAATTGGACGGACCGGTAGTGGATAAACATTCCACTGGAGGTGTGGGAGATAAAGTGAGTTTAATATTGGCCCCCATTGTGGCAGCCTGCGGTGTATATAACCCTATGGTTTCCGGCCGCGGCCTGGGGCATACCGGAGGGACCCTCGACAAGTTGGAATCCATCCCAGGCTATAATACTCACCCGGACAATTCATTATTTCGCAGAACTGTAAAAGAGGTGGGTTGCGCTGTCATTGGACAGACAGAAGATCTGGCACCGGCAGACAAACTATTTTACAGTGTGCGGGATGTGACAGCGACCATCGAATCCGTGCCTTTAATCACGGCATCCATTTTATCAAAGAAACTGGCAGCGGGTCTGGATGGGTTGGTAATGGATGTGAAAACGGGCAATGGTGCTTTTGCGAACAATTTGGGTTTTGCGAATGAAATAGCCAAGAGCATCATCCACGTCTCTAATAATTTTGGTGTAAGAACGTCGGTATTTATCACCGACATGAACCAGCCCTTAGGGCGGACCGTGGGCAATGCCCTTGAAGTGATGGAGGCGGTGAATTACCTAACTGGTGTTGATCGGGATCCGCGGCTTCATGATGTGGTTATTTCCATCGCTTCAGAAATGCTGGCAATCGGTGGATTGGCGGAAACCAAAAAGGAAGGGATTGAAAAAGTAAATGAAGTGTTGGATAATGGAAAAGCCGCCGAATCATTTGGCAAAATGGTATTAACTCTGGGTGGCCCGGCAAATTTTTTGGAAGAGGTAAAATCATATTTACCCGAAGCTCCCGTCATAAAACCGATCCCGTCTGAACATACGGGATTTGTTTCAGGAATTAATACTCGGAATGTCGGGTTAGCTGTTGTTGAATTGGGAGGCGGACGGAAAAATGTAACGGATGGTATTGATCACAGTGTCGGTTTGTCCCAAGTGGTGGGCATCAGTGAAAAAGTTGAGGCAGCCCAGCCGCTGGCACTGGTCCATGCTCAAAATGAAGACCAGGCAAACCAAACCATTGAGACCATCCGCAACTCTTATTCAATATCTGATTCCAATGTTGAACCAAATCCAATAATCCTTTATTTATTGAATTAGTCTAAACAAGTAAAGGGTTATTTTAATTAGTGAATGAGCCATTAAATATTAAACGTGGGGACGAACTCAAACTCCAGATCAAATCTCTAGCCTATGGCGGTATGGGTTTGGCGCGGAAGGATGATTTTGTCATTTTTGTAAAGGGTGCCATCCCCGGGCAGGTTGTTAAAGCCCGGATCTATAAAAAAAGAAAAGGATATGCGGAAGCACGTGTTCAGGAAATACTGACAGAATCGGTGAAAGCCGTGGAAGCACCCTGCGATCATTTTGGTATCTGCGGCGGGTGCAGGATCCAGAATTTATCTTATGATGAACAATTGAAGGAAAAAGCCCACCAGGTGGAAGATGCATTTCGCCGGTTGGGTGGATTTTCAGATTTTAAACTAAATGATGTGGTGGGCGCTGATCCTGTTTTTCAATATCGGAACAAGATGGAATTCACATTTTCGTCCAATCGCTGGGTGTTGGAATCTGAGCCAGAAGACGTAAATAAATCGTTCGCAATTGGGCTTCACATTCCTGGTCGTTACGATAAAATACTGGATATCCATGAATGCCACATCCAACCGGTAATGGGGAATCGGATTCTTAAGATTGCCAGGGAAATATGCCTGGTGCACCCGGAACTAAAACCTTATGACCCCAAGACCCATATTGGTTTCCTGCGTTACCTGATGTTGCGTTTTGGCGTTAACACTGGACAACTGATGGTTAATATTGTCACCGCTTATGATGACTTGAATAAACTATCCCCGCTTACAGACGCTCTGTTGGATCGGGTGCCGGAGATAACATCTATGGTGAATAATGTGAACACCCGAAAAGCAGATGTGGCCTTTGGTGACTACGAGACCCTAGTATATGGCCAGCCTTACATTGACGAAAAAATGGGTGATCTGACCTTTGAAGTATCATCCAATTCCTTTTTCCAGACCAATACGATCCAGGGTGAGCGACTCTATGAAGAAGTGGTAAAAGCAGTAGGACTCACCGGGGCAGAAGTGGTCTATGATCTTTACTGCGGTACAGGTACCATTTCTTTGTATCTGTCAAAAAAAGCCAAAGAAGTATACGGATTTGAAGTGATTCGCTCCTCCCTTGAAAATGCAGATAAGAATGCTGAACTAAATGAGATAACCAATGCGCAGTTTTTAAAAGCGAATTTGGATACGTTTTTTAAATCGGGACAACTGCCACGGAGAATTCCAAAACCAGATGTGGTCATCGTGGATCCGCCAAGGGCAGGGATGCATTCGGACATGACGAATTATTTACACAAATTCAAAGCGAAGAAGATTGTGTATGTGTCCTGTAACCCCACGACGCAGGCGAGAGATGCAAAAGTATTAGCAGAAAAAGGATACGAGATCAAAAGTGCAGTCATGGTAGATATGTTTCCCCACACGCCGCATATTGAAACGGTCGTTTTATTTGTAAAACACTGAGCTTACGGAGAACACAATGCTATCAGGATTTCCGAAGGTTACTTAGTGGATTTTGTGCGCTCTGTGTCTGTTATGAAACAATTTTTGCTATATTAACCAAGTTTTAAAACAATAATTCAATAGTAATGACTGTATCCGTGGGTATCAGTGGAGTTTTGATATAAGCCACATTATTTCCGAAGTACCAGCCTTGTATCGCATTGGTCCATTCTTCATAGGAACCATAATGAGTTATGACCATACCATCGATAGTCACCTCTTCCGGTTCATTAATTATGTGGAATTGTGGTGTGTAAACCCGGTTTTCATACTTACCGTTGTATGTGCCAATGCTTTCACCGATATTGAGAACGATTGATTCAGATGAAGCGTCCATGGTGAAGGTCTGTTTTGCAAATGAACCAGTTCGGTGTTCACGAGTCAGTCCATCATCTTCGTACAGCATAAATGATGACTGGTTATAAGGGTAACAATCCAACGTCAATGTATCGGCAGATACTTCATTATCATACAGCATTTCCGGGTACATGGGAATGATAGCCCCGCCCTTAACAAACAGCGGCAATTTTTCCAGGGGCGCATCGTAATCATTCAATGTTTGATTTCCGGGATAAATTGTACTATCCCAGTAATCGTACCAATATCCTTCCGGTAAATAGATATCATTCCTGGAATAGGAATTTTGATAGACAGGTGCTACCAGGAACCATTCACCGCTCATGAATTGATATTGTGTTTCTGTTCCCCAGGTCATCGGATCATCAGGAAATTCCAATATCATGGCGCGGCATACAGGAACACCGGTTTCGTAAGCCATGTTACAATAGGTATACATATAGGGCGTTAGTCGCATTTTCAGTTTCAAATATTCCCGATTGATGTCCGTGTAGGGCTGACCTCGTCGCCAGGGCTGTTTGTCAACAGTTGCCCAGCCGGAAATCACCATGAGAACAGGGGTAAAGCATTTCCATTGCAGATCCCGGGTATAGGTTGGTCCGCTTCCGCCAAAAATTCCGTCTACATCACCAGTAGCATAATTCAACCCAGATAAACCGGAGCCGATGACGGTGGGAATATGGTAGCGAATGTATTCCCAGGATCCATATTCATCGCCCGACCAGACAGTGGAATATCGTTGTGTCCCGGCCCAACTGCACACAGACCAGATAAATCCCCGGGCATCGCTGTTCGTTTCGATGCCCGTATATGCTTGGCGGCTTCCGTCCAGAGCCCATTTATAACCGGCACCGATCCAGGCCACATCCAATTTACTGCAGCGAATTCCCGACGTACCCACTTCCCATGCCTGCTGTTCAACGCCATTCTCTGTCCAAAGACCCGTTTTGAATCCCACAGATTCTAAATTTCCAACAACTTCTGGGAGATTTGTGTAGCCGCAGCCATAGCCATCATTGGGGAGAACCCAGCCGCCCGGCATATCCAGTTCACGAAAGGTGATGGCAATGTCATTGTACACATCCATGGTGGGATTATAACAATCCGCATCGCCAAAACTGAGCGCCCATCTTGGTGGTAAAAAGGGTCGTCCCGTGATTTGTGTATAGCCATTTAAAATATTATTCAGTTCTGGACCGCGGAAATAATAGGCATCAAATCGGGTTTCCTCATGCATGAGGTTCACTGTGCTGTAAAAATTGTATTTCCCAGGGTTGAAGGTATTCCGGTAAGCACCATATCCTGCTGTGCTCATGTAAAAGGGAGACGGTCCGGGAACGGCACCGTCATCCCAACTGCTGATTATAAGTCGTATATCAATGGATTCGCCCCGGTGGGAAAAATAACCATTTTGCATTCCGCATCCGTAAAAGTGTTCTGTGTCACCCCGATCTAAATATTGCCGCGTTTCTTCACCAAATGTAATAGGTGCAGTCTCTTCCCAGATCAGGGTCGTATTGTTATTTTCATACATGGCAAAGGTCAGGGGTGTTTTGTAAGCTCTGAGAACCGTACTGTCACTAAAGATTTTATAGTATTCCCCTTCATCTGTTACCTGGATCGGGATAGGCGGATTTTCATATACAACAATATCAGGACCAGCCGGATCTTCAAAAATTCCATTGGGGGTCATCCAGATCCTGAAAATATCATCGGTATAGAACAGTACCCGGAATTCAGTCAGATTATTATTGATTACTACCGTATCATAGGCCGCAGATACCTGAAAATCAGTGATGTCCCCAACTGTATTATTAGCTTGGTAGATATAAACATCTAGGGAGTCATTTCCGGAATATTCATCTCCTGGGAGTGATGTATAAATCAGAAAATTATGCACCCCGGAGAATGAAAGATCTGCATCAGCGAAATTAATTTGCATTGTTGAATTAGGTGGTAGTGGGGATTGGGATGCTTCCACAGTGTCAGTGACCAGTGCTCCGCTATTTAATGAATAAGAAACAGTAAAATCAGCATCAATGGCCGAAGTCCCAAAATTGGCGATGGTTACAACCACAGCTTCGGATACACCATAATTGTTTTGCCCGGATTGTGGTGAATCCAGAGTTAAAACACCCATATCATGAACAAAGATCTGTTCGAACGTACCACCGTGATTGATCGCAATCTGGGAAGGATCCATGTAGTTCAGAATGGTGTCGCCAGGTGTGTTAAACAGAAAATACCCCTCCAGATTATTTATATAAGGATGGTTCCCAAGGGATAATGAATCCTGGTAGGTATCAATAAGGATTGGACTGAGAGCCACATTCCAGAACCTCAGATTATCCAATTTTGAATTAATGGTCCCCAACTGATTATCTAATCCGATCAAGTCTGTAGGACAGTCAATGGCTGCATAGATTGTCCCGGAAAGTTCTCCGTTGATGAAAAGTTTAGTCTGGTTTCCATCGCTGGTGACAGCAAGATGTTCCCAGATACCTGCCGGAAGCTCATACCCAAAATAGTAATCCATAACCCCATAGTCTGTGATGCCGACCTCGTTGTTGTTGTACCACTGCTCCAGGCGAATACCACTGCCGCCATCACTGTCTGTGAGCAGGTGGGAGAAGGAGGTATTTTCATTTTTACTGACATCACATTCAATGGTCCATGGCAAAGAGATCCCAACCATATCAAGGTCTACATAACTACCGTCACCGGCAAAGTTGATAAAATAATTTGGAGGTAAAGTATCTTCATTAAGAATGATATCAACAAGGGTTAGTACATCAATTATATCATAGGTGCCGTCCTGATTGATATCGGCCGCCCAGATCATATAATCTGTCGGAGTGATATGCCCCATGATCATGCCAACGATGATATAGACATCCGCAATATTTCGCTCGCCATCCTGATTTACATCTCCCAACTCATCCCGATTTTCCATTGTATTTTGGATTGCAGGTTTCACTGATTCATCTTGCTCCCCTGCAGCGGTAGTCAAGATTAGAATGGTCAATAAAAAATAGAAAACCTGCATCCTTTAAATTCATAAGGATTATGGATCACCTGAAAGATGATTATAAAAAATGCATTCAAGATTTCATAATTTGATCAGCCAATGCTTTCTCTTAGTAAGATATCAAATCTTACGTGCGGACCTATTATCTTCCATACAGGCTACATGTGGAAAAGACCCTTTTTGAGAAATTTTATCCACAGGGTAATGAGTTCTTTAAACTGAAACTGAAATATGATCCTGAAGAGATTTTTCAGAATAAATTCTATCTATACTATAAGTAAGCTTTTCATTGGGAAGGTATACAATAGGATATCTTGGACAAAACCAGATGAGATCATTTTCGAAGTTTTGACTTCGAAAACCGCGAAGCCGGAATGTCTACATCAAATTTGATATCATCGATCACCCATTCCGTTCCCTTGCTGTTGCGCTTGAGTTCATCCTTAAAAATAAATCGGGATGGAAACCATCGACCCTGGACCTTTTTGATCCCTTCCATAGTAGATGTCTTTAACAACTTACCACTCTTAGCATAGAGTTCTTCCTTCATGGGCAAAAGGTATTCTTTATCGATCCACGCCCGCCGCTTGGGGTAGGACAACCCTTTAACCTTGGCTTCCAGAAACATGATCCAGTGGTCTCGGCCATCGATCATAACAGATCCTTCCAGGGTTGCCTGGTAGAGCTCTTCCATGGGACGGTCTTCCATCATATCATTGTAGGACATATCCGAGCCCATGACCGATTGACGCAGCATATGGCCCGAGATCTGGATCACCCGGTCTGTCTGGGGCGAGTAGGTCCATAGCTTATCACCCAGCTTCAGCATTTTAGTCCCTGCTTCCCGGGGCGGTGATAAATATTCTGTAAAAGCCTGATCAATGCCCACAACCCAGTTTCGAGACTCAATGGTGCGGCTGGAACGTCGTCCATGGACGATCATTCTGCTGGTTAGGATCCGGCTTTTTGCGTTCAGGTTATCATCCATAGCCTTGATAATATCCTGGACAGTCATGTCATCCGACTGACCCAGCAGGAAGGTGAAAGATAGGAAAGAAATGATAATTTTGATCATGTTTCCAGTTCCTTAAATAATTGTGCCATTTCCCGTTTGTATATGGCACGCCCGGCCATCATAGTCCCTAATACAGTGGCTAAGACACCGGGAATAAAACCGATATAGTAGAGTTCCGGGGTCACCTGGGCATAGAAAACATTGGACATAATAATTTCTGTTGAGCCCAGACTTTCCATAGCTTCCGAATAATCTATGCCAACTTCCTGCATATAATAAGTAAGGCCGATTCCCAGGACCGTACCAAAAAGGGTACCAATACAACCGATGATGACCGACTCTACGATCATAGAACGATAGACCTGACCCTTTGATTCCCCTATGGCCAGGCGCATACCGATCTCGCCGTAGCGGCGCAGACCACTCATAAGACCCATGTTCCACAGTACTATCATGACAATAGCCAAGAATATTACCAGCATAATGGCCATGGCGGCATTACTGAAATCCACCATAGTACCCATCTGGTTGGCGTCCCTCAGGGCAAGCATTACAGGGCTGAAGATACCTGGATCCTCTACGGCATCTTCGCCCCATTCATTATTGGTACCATACATATCGTTATCAGCTAAGCCCTGGCTTCTTTGTTTAGAAAGCGCCATTTTCTCATCTTCAATCATATCTTCCCATCTATTCATCTGGGAAAGAGTTTCATAAGATTGTGTGTCTCTTAAATATTGCTTGATGCTGTCGCCATGACTTTTAAAATTCTGGCGTAGAGCGACTTCGGCTATGTCTTCATAAAGAAGCGATTCGTTGAAACCCAGAATCTCCGAAGCGGCATCTTCCATATCCAGTGCCAGCCGGGCACCTGATATATCCACCAGCATCATCTGTCTGTCCACTGGGCCCAAATTCAGTTTAAAGGTGCCGACAACGGTAAAGTTGTGGGTGGTAAAGGCGTTATGCATGGTGGAGCCTATGAAAGTAACAGTATCTTCGGGCGCAATTCCCAAGCGTTCTGCTAGTTTGGTGCTGAGCAATACTTCATTCATATTTTCCGGCAGCCTTCCATCCACCAGGCGCCGTTCAAGTTTCCAGATTTCAATTTGTCGGGAGTTGGGTGAAAGGAAATCGATACCAAGGGCGTAGACAGGGCCCTGAGCCTTGGTTTCACCATTTTCATCTGGCACATCCAAGAGTCCGCCGAAGGTGATCCGCGGGGTCCAAAAATGATCCGGATACTTCTGACTAAGTTTATCCACCATCTGGTCCGTTTCCAGTATGGCCAGGTCATTAGGCAGCTGTTGGCTTTCTTCTTTATAGGCCCGGATCATGACCTTTACGTGGCCCGTAGAAACCACGGCGGAATCAAGAAACATACTGTTCATGATACCGATGAGGAACCCCTGAAAGAAAACAATCATGGCTACAGTCAGTGTGACCACAAGAACTGGGAAAAAACTCCTGGATCGGTCTCGGAGTATTCCTTTGGTCAAAAATTTGATCATACGGTTATCTTGCCCCGTAAGGCATCGGTGGGTTTCATCCTGGCGATACGGCGGGAAGGCATATAACTCACAATGAGCACAATGATGGATACGATAATGGTTGTGGTGATGAGCAGACCAATGGAATAGACAGGGATTAGGCGTTTCGCTATAATTAAGCCCATTTGCCCTTCAGAATAATCAATACCGAGGTTAATTCCATAAGCTCCAAAATACCAGAGCACCGGTCCGAAAAGAATCACGGTCATGATGA